>NZ_JAAGPK010000002.1:0-138446 GCF_017104685.1 Burkholderia sp. Tr-20355
GCCCAGGCGCGGCCGGCCGCGTCGAGCGGCGGCAGTGGTGCGTCCGGCGACGCGGCCGCGGCTACGCGGATCTGTGCATTCACGGCGCCGCCGCCCGGCCAGGCGCGCGCCTGCGTCGGTGCGTCGAGCAGCGATGCGCGTTCGTCGTTCAGCCGCAGCACCGAGATCGAGCAGCCGGGCATGTTCAGCGCGGACAGGAATGTGCCGGCCCACGCGCGCGCGACGACGATGCCGCGCCGGGTCAGGTTGTCGTACGCGGCACGCAGCACGATCGCGAGCTCCATGTCCGGCGTCGCGCCGAGACCGTTGACGAACAGCGCGACGCGTTCGCCGCGGTCGAGCACGAGATCGGCGGCGATGCTCGACAGCAGCGTGTCGACCAGCGCGTCGGCCGGCAGCGGCGCGCGACGTTCGACGCCTTTCTCGCCGTGAATGCCGAGGCCGAGCTCGATCTCCTGATCGCCGAGGCTGAAGCCCGATTTGTCGGCGCCCGGGATCGTGCAGCCGTCGAACGCGACGCCCATCGTGCCGAGCTCGGCCGCCGCGTCGCGCGCGATGGCTGCAACACGGGCAAGCGGCAGCCCGCGCGCGGCGGCCGCGCCGGCGAGCTTGTGGATCAGCACGGTGCCGGCGATCCCGCGCCGCTGGCCACGGTCGACACGGCCGCGCAGCGATACGTCGTCGGCGACGACGACCGTCTCGACCGGAATGCCTTCCGCGCGCGCAAGCTCGGCGGCGAGCCCGAAATTGAGCCGGTCGCCGGTGTAGTTCTTCACGATCAGCAGCGCGCCGTTGGGGCCGGCGCTCGCGCGGATCGCGGCAAGCACGGCGTCGGTGGACGGCGACGTGAATACTTCGCCGCACACGGCCGCGCTCAGCATCCCTTCGCCGACGTAGCCACCGTGCGCGGGCTCGTGGCCGCTGCCGCCGCCGGACAGGATCGCGACGGGGCGTCGAGACGGTTCGGGCAGCGGCTGGCGGACGAGCACGTGCTCGTCGCCGAGGATCGCGAGATGCGGCGATTGCCGCGCGATGCCTTCCAGCATTTCTCGCACGACATCGGACGGACGATTCACAAGCTTTTTCATGGCGACGGATTCCGGACGGGTGAACGGGGGCGCGGCCGGGCCTGCATGGGCGTCGGTCGGCTTCGTATTGCGGAGAATCGTGCGGGTGCCCGGTCGCCGGGGGCAGCCGGTCGCATGACGGATGACCGGCTGCGCGAGCGGCAACGAAGCACGAGCGTCGCGCCACGATACATCAGGTTCGGACGTCAATGCACGGATTGCGGCGCGATCGCGCCGTTGGGCGAGATTATTTCAGCGCCGCAATTTCCTTCGCACGGATCAGCCGCGCGCGCAGCACGTTGCGGCTGATGCCGAGCAGTTGCGCGGCCCGGATCTGGTTGCGGTGGCTGAAGTCGAACGCGACGCGCATCACGGTGTCCTCGATATGCTCGAACAGGTTGCCGTGTCCGTCGTCGAGCAGGTCGCGCAACGCGTGCTCGAACGCAGCCTGAGCATGGGCGGACGGTTCCGGGGCAGGCACGGCGGCCGGTGGCACGCACGGCGACGCAAGGTGCAGGTCGGTGTCGTGCAGCACATCATGGCGGCACACGAGCAGCGCGTGATGGATCGCGTTCTCCAGTTCGCGGATATTGCCGGGCCAGTGATGCGATACGAGCCGGCGCTCGGCGCGCGGGTCGAAACCGCGCGGTCCGGCACCGAGGCGCGCGCGGTAGTCGTCGAAGAAGTGACGCGCGAGCGGCAGGATGTCGCCCGGACGCTCGCGCAGCGGCGGCACCGCAAGCTGCACGACGTTGAGCCGGTAGTACAGGTCGCCGCGGAAATGCCCGGCCGCCACCGCCTGCTGCAGATCGACGTTGGTCGCCGCGACCACGCGCACGTCGACCGGAATGCCCGTGCGCGAGCCGAGCCGCACGACCTCGCGCTCCTGCAGCACGCGCAGCAGCTTGACCTGCATCGACAGCGGCAGGTCGCCGATCTCGTCGAGAAACAGCGTGCCGCCGTGCGCGGCTTCGAACCAGCCGGGCTTGGCGCCGACGGCGCCCGTAAATGCGCCTTTCTCATGGCCGAACAGTTCGCTGTCGACGAGCGTTTCGGAGAAGGCGCCGCAATTCACCGCGACAAACGGCCCGTCGCGGCGATTGCCGAGATCGTGCACGTGACGCGCGATCAGTTCCTTGCCGGTGCCCGTCTCGCCGACGATCAGCACGTTCGCGTCGCTCGGTGCGACACGGTGCACCTCCTCGAGCAGCGCGAGCGAGCGTGGATCGGCAAACACCTGCGTCCGCGCGCGGACCTGTGCCGGGCGTCCGGGCAACGTCAGGACGGAGGCGGTGCGTGCCGCAGCGGGCAGACCGGCCGGATCGCGCGTGTCGGATGCGTCGCGGGACGGGACGACGACACGAAGGTTGAGCGGGCGCGACGAAGCGGAAATGGAAGTCATGGCGATGAACCGTTGGATGGCCGGGCGAGACGGACCCGTGCCGACAAGCGCCGGGGTCCGGCTGCTGCGTGGTCAGCAGAGTGTTCAATGTTTCGCCGCGCGCGAAAAGCATCGATTTCTGATAACCAAAGCGCGATTGCTGAGAAACCTGCAATGGTGCGGGCGAGCGGGGTTGCCCCGACGCCGGGGCGTCGAATTCGATGCCATCGCGCGCTGCGCTGCTTCCTGGGCAGCAGTTCGCCAGCACGGTCGCTTCGCCCGGTTCATCACGTCGTGGAATATCGATGTGATACGCGCGGCGGAACGCTTGCCGCGCTCGCGCATTTGTGCGAATCCCGTGCCAGGCGGACGAACGCACGAAACTTCGCGATGCAGACGATCGCGCCGCGACCCGGCCGCCCGAATGGCACGCTCCTTGCTGACCCGAAGCGGTATCGCCGCATCGATACGCGGCTCGACAACAGGAACGCATCGCATGAGCAACACCCTCAACGTGGTCGCGATATCGGGCAGCCTGCAACGACCGTCGCGTACGCTGGCGCTGACCAACGAGATCGTCGCGGCACTCGGCGCCGCGCTGCCGATCGAGCCGCGACTGATCGAACTCGGCGAGATCGGCAGCCGGCTGGCCGGTGCGCTGACGCGCGCGCAGGTGCCGGCCGATCTCGAGGCACTGATCCGCGCGATCGAGACGGCCGATGCGCTCGTCGTCGCGAGCCCGGTCTATCGCGCGTCGTATACGGGCCTGTTCAAGCACCTGTTCGACCTCGTGCGCCATGACGCGCTCGTCGACGTGCCCGTGCTGCTCGCGGCCACCGGCGGCAGCGAACGTCATGCGCTCGTGATCGACCATCAACTGCGGCCGCTGTTCAGCTTCTTCCAGGCGCGCACGCTGCCGGTCGGCGTGTACGCGTCCGAAAGCGATTTCGACGCGTACCGGATCGCGAACCCGGCGCTGCGCGAGCGCATCGCGCTCGCCGTGGATCGCGCGGTACCGCAGTTGCGTGCGCACGCATTCTCCGCCGCGGCCGCGTAGGCCGCTTCCGTTTCCCCTTCGACCAGGACACCTCCATGAGCCTTCACGACCCTTCCGCCGACGGCGTCAAATTCGCGTACTGGGTGCCGAACGTCAGCGGCGGCCTCGTCGTCAGCACGATCGAGCAGCGTACCGACTGGAGCCTTGAATACAACCAGAAACTCGCGCGCACGGCCGAGGCGGCCGGCTTCGACTACGCGCTGAGCCAGATCCGCTTCACGGCCGGCTACGGCGCCGAATACCAGCACGAGTCGGTGTCGTTCAGCCAGGCGCTGCTGCATGCGACGACGAAGCTCAAGGTGCTCGCCGCGATCCTGCCGGGGCCGTGGCATCCGGCGGTGGTCGCGAAGCAGCTCGCGACGATCGACCACATTTCGAACGGGCGCATCGCGATCAACGTCGTGAGCGGCTGGTTCAAGGGCGAATTCACCGCGATCGGCGAGCCGTGGCTCGAGCACGACGAACGCTATCGGCGTTCGAAGGAATTCATCCAGGCGCTCAAGGGCATCTGGACCCAGGACAACTTCACGTTCAAGGGCGACTTCTACCGCTTCAACGATTACACGCTGAGCCCGAAGCCGGTGCAGAAGCCGCACCCGGAAATCTTCCAGGGCGGCAGCTCGCGGGCGGCGCGCGACAACGCGGCGAGCGTGTCGGACTGGTATTTCACCAACGGCAACACGCCGGAGAACCTCAAGGCGCAGATCGACGATATCCGTGCGAAGGCCGCCGCGAACAACCATCGCGTGCGGATCGGCGTCAATGCGTTCGTGATCGCGCGGGACACCGAGGAAGAGGCGAAGGCCGTGCTCGACGACATCATTGCGCACGCGCACGTCGAGGCGGTCAATGCGTTCGGCGATGCGGTGAAGGAGGCCGGCAAGGCGTCGCCCGAAGGCGAGGGCAACTGGGCGAAATCGACGTTCGAGGATCTCGTGCAGTACAACGACGGCTTCCGCACGAACCTGATCGGCACGCCGCGGCAGATCGCGGAGCGCATTGTCGCGTTGAAGGCGATCGGCGTCGATCTGGTGCTGGCCGGGTTCCTGCATTTCATCGAGGAAGTCGAGTACTTCGGCAAGAAGGTGCTGCCGCTCGTGCGCGAACTCGAGGCGCAGCGGCAGGCGATCGCGGCGTGACGCGCCGGCTGTCGCGGGCCGATCCGATCTGACGCTTGGTATAGCGAAACAGGGGGGCGACGGATGCCTGGGGGATCCGTCGATCGATTCATCGGTACCGATGCGGAAGCGATCGAGGTCGCGCACCGCGTCGCGGCGCGGCTCGCGGCACATGTGCCGTTGCGCGACAGCGAACGGAAGCTGCCGTTCGCTGCGCGTGCGGTTTCCGCAACGCTCGCGTGAACCGGAGACCGTCCTGCTGACGAAGTGACGCCGCGCGCGCCGGTGTTTGCTGTGTGGCGTCACCCATGCGTCGGCAGACGGATGCCGTTACCGGCGCGCCGCTTTCACGCGACGCCCGCCATCCTCGATGCCTCCCGGACCATCTGCACACCGAGGCCGCCAAGCACGAGCCCCATCGCCCAGCGCTGCGCGAGCAGCAGCGTCGGGCGCCCGCGCAGGAATTTCGCGATGCCGCTCGAGCAGATCGCCACCAGCCCGTTGGCCGATGCGAACGCGGCGATCAGCAGCGAGCCGAGAAACAGCGACTGGCCGAACACGCTGCCCTGCCGGTAGTCGATGAACTGCGGCAGCAGCGACACGAACAGCATCGCGAGTTTCGGGTTCAGCACGCTCGTCGTCGCACCCATCGCGAGCAGGCGCATCGGCTGCTCGTTCGGCAACGCCTGCACCTCGAACGGCGAGCGGCCGCCGGGCCGGACCGCCTGCCATGCCAGATACAGCAGGTAGACCGCCCCGACCGCGCCCAGCACGCTGCCCGCATAGGGTACGCTCATGAACAGCGTCGTGATGCCGAATGCCGCGCCGAACATGTAGAACAGGTAGCCGATCATCACGCCAGCCAGCGAAATGAGTCCGGCCGTGCGGCCTTGCGCGATCGAGCGCGACATCACGTAGACCATGTTCGGCCCGGGCGTGACCGCGAGCATGCCGCCGATGGCGAGAAATCCGTAGAGCGATCCGGACGTGTGCATTTTTCCGCTTCCTGCATCGAGGGAGTGCTGACGGGATTCATTGTCCGGCCGTGGAGGAGAGCAGTAAAACGGGATAAACTGAATCGATTGATCAGATTTCCTGAATCGACATGAAAAAGCTCGACCTCGACGTACTCGCGATGGTGGTGGCCGTCGCCGAAACCGGCTCGTTCGCGCAGGGCGCGCAGGCCGTGCACCGGTCGCCGTCGGCGGTGAGCATGCAGATCAAGGCGCTGGAAGACGCGCTCGGCAAGCCGCTGTTCATCCGCGACACGCGCAACGTGACGGCCACCGACGACGGCACGATGCTCGCCGACTACGGCCGCCGGATGCTCGCGCTGCGCGACGAGGCATGGGCGTCGGTGGTGCGCCCGGAGATCCGCGGCCGCGTGACGATCGGCGTGCCGGACGACTACATTTCGTCGCTGCTGCCGCAGGTGCTCGGCAAATTCGCCGCGATGCATCCGCGCGTCGAAGTGCGCGTGATCGGCCAGCCGAGCAGCGCGCTCGTGCCGATGCTCAAGGACAACACGGTCGATCTCGCGTGTCTCACGCGGATCAAGGGCGTGACCGGCGAGCTGATCCGGATGGAGCCGCTCGTCTGGGTCGGGTCGCCGAAACGCGACGTGTGGAAGGAGCGGCCGCTGCCGGTGGCGTTTTTCACGCACGGCGGCAGCATGGCGCGCGATCACGCGGTCAAGGCGCTGAACCGGCGGAAGATCCCGTACCGGATGTCGTACGAAAGCCCGAGCCACCTCGGGATACTGAGCATGGTGGAGGCCGGGCTCGCGGTCGCGCCGCTGGCGCGCTGCTGCATTCCGGATCACCTCGTGCAGCTTTCGAAAAGCCACGGGCTGCCGCCGCTGGGCGAGATCGAGGTCGTGCTCGCGCGCAGCGCGCAGTCGGCGCGCCCGCCGTGCGATTACCTGGCCGAGCAGATTCTCGGCGAATGGCGCACCTGACCGGCCGGCGGCCGGCCGCGCGTCAGCACGACGCCAGCAGCCATTCACGGAACGCGGCGAGCGACGGCAGCGTCTCGTTGCCGGGCGGATAGACGAGGTAGTAGCTGCGCTGGCTCGTGATCGCGTCGCCGATCGACACGAGTTCGCCGCGGCTCAATTCATCCTCCACCAGTACCTTCGGCACCAGTCCGATCCCCATTCCAGCGCGCACCGCCTGGATGAGGTGGGACGTCAGCTCGAAGCTCGGGCCGATACGCATCTGGCGATGGTCGAGCCGATAGTGCGAGAACCATTCGGCCCATGCCTGCTGGTTGCTCGTCACGCCCAGCAGCGTCTGCTTCGCGGCCCATGCCGGCGTGCGCGCATCGGCCTTGCGGCCGCGGCCCGCCTCGGGCGGCGCGATCGCGATCAGGAACTCGTTGTACAACCGGTGCGCGTGCAGGCCGGGCCAGTCGCCCGCGCCGACGGTGATGGCCGCGTCGAGGTCGTCGTTGAGGAAATCGATCGTGCCGATCCGTGAATGGAGATGCACGGTCACGCCCGGATGCGCGGCGTAGAAGTCGTGCAGGTGCGGCAGCAGCCATTTCGAGCCGAACGTCGGCAAGGTGGCGAGCCGCAGCGTGCCGGCGCCCGCCTGGTGCGACATCGCCTGCAGCGTCGCGCCGCGGATGCGCCCGAGCGCGCCGCTCAGTTCGGCGAAATAGCGGCGGCCGACTTCGGTCAGCTTCACCGAGCGGCCTTCGCGCCGGAACAGCGGCACGCCGAGCTGGTCCTCGAGCGTCTGGACCTGCCGGCTGATCGCGCTCTGGCTCAGCGACAGCTCCTCGGCCGCGCGCGTGTAGCTTTCATGCCGCGCGGCGGCCTCGAACACGAGCAGCAATGACATCGACGGGGTCAGGCGACGGTAATTCATGAGTTTTATGCAATATTTGCCGGGCCAGAATTCGTTTGTTTCTCGCGGAATATCCAAAGATACTGGAATTCCCGGTCGCGCGGAAACTTGCTAAAAAATCATGTTTCGGTGCGCGCGAGCCGGCCGGCTCCACCCACACTGCGTTTTTACCCATGTCGATCGCCCCGTTGCCCCGTCCCGCCAGCCCGCCCGCGAACGTTTACCGCGATTTCCTCGCCGCGCTGCAAGCGGCGGGATTCGCCGGGGAGATTCACGCGGACCACGCGAACCGGACGGTGCAGGCCACCGACAACTCGATCTACCAGCGTCTGCCGCAGGCGGTGATCTGCCCCGCGCATGCGGACGACGTCCGGCTGCTGGCGCGGCTGCTGGCCGAACCCGCGCACCGCGACGTCGCGGTGGCCGCGCGCGGCGGCGGCACGGGCACCAACGGGCAGTCGCTGACCGACGGCGTCGTCGTCGACCTGTCGCGCAACATGAACCGGATCCTCGAAATCGACGTCGGGCAGCGCTGGGTGCGCGTGCAGGCGGGCGTCGTCAAGGATCAGCTCAATGCGGCGCTGAAGCCGCACGGGCTGTTTTTCGCGCCGGAGCTGTCGACGTCGAACCGCGCGACCGTCGGCGGGATGATCAATACCGACGCGAGCGGGCAGGGCAGCTGCACGTACGGCAAGACGCGCGATCACGTGCTCGCACTCGATTTCGTGCTGATGGGCGGCGAGCGGCTGCACAGCGATGCGCTCGACGACGACGAGCTGGCGCGCCGTTGCGCGAGGCAGGACCGCATCGGCAAGGTCTATCGCACCGCGCGCCGCATCAGCGACGACCAGGCCGCGCGGATCGACGCGAAGTTTCCGAAGCTCAACCGCTGCCTGACCGGCTACGACCTCGCGCACCTGCGCGAACCCGACGGCCGCTTCAACTTGAACAGCGTGCTGTGCGGCGCGGAGGGTTCGCTCGGCTTCGTCGTCGAGGCGAAGCTCAACGTGTTGCCGATCCCGAAGTATTCGGTGCTGGTCAACGTGCGCTATGCAGGCTTCATGGATGCGTTGCGCGACGCGCGCGCGCTGCTCGGGCACCGGCCGTTGTCGATCGAGACCGTCGACTCGACGGTACTGATGCTCGCGATGAAGGATTTCGTGTGGAGCGGCGTGGCCGAGTATTTCCCGCAGGACGACCGGCGGCCGACACTTGGCATCAACCTGGTCGAATTCAGCGGCGACGATGCGGACGACGTCGATGCGCGCGTGCGTGCGTTCGTCGAGCATCTGCGCACCGATACGAGCGTGGAGCGCCTCGGCCATACGCTCGCGGCCGGCGACGATGCGGTGAAGCGCGTGTATGCGATGCGCAAGCGCGCGGTCGGCTTGCTCGGCAACGTGCAGGGCGAGGCGCGTCCGCAGCCGTTCGTCGAGGACACCGCGGTGCCGCCCGAGAACCTCGCCGCGTACATTGCCGAATTCCGCGCGCTGCTCGACGGCCACGGGCTGCAGTACGGGATGTTCGGTCACGTCGACGCGGGCGTGCTGCATGTACGGCCGGCGCTCGACATGAAGGACCCGAAGCAGGCCGCGCTGGTGCGGCCCGTGTCGGACGCAGTGGCCGAACTCACGCAGCGTCATGGCGGCCTGCTGTGGGGCGAGCACGGCAAGGGCGTGCGCTCCGAGTACGCGCCGGCGTTTTTCGGCGAGCTGTATCCGTCGCTGCAGCAACTGAAGGCCGCGTTCGATCCGCACAACCAGTTCAACCCGGGCAAGATCGCGACGCCGCCGGACAATACGATGCGGCTGCTGAAGATCGACGAAGTGCCGACGCGCGGCGACCACGACCGGCAGATCGACGAGCGCGTGTGGCAGGCCTACGGCACCGCGATGCACTGCAACGGCAACGGCGCGTGCTACAACTTCGATCCGGACGACGCGATGTGCCCGTCGTGGAAGGCGACGCGCGAACGCGTGCAGTCGCCGAAGGGGCGCGCGTCGCTGATGCGCGAATGGTTGCGCCTGCAAGGACAGGCCGGCATCGACGTCGTCGCGGCGGCGCGTGCGCGGCAGCCGTTCCTGCGCGGCCTGGCCGCCCGCTGGCGCAACAGTCGCGCGGCGCGCGGCGGCGACGCCGATTTCTCGCACGAGGTGTACGACGCGATGGCCGGATGCCTCGCGTGCAAGTCGTGCGCGGGGCAGTGCCCCGTGAAGGTCAACGTGCCCGAGTTCCGTTCGCGCTTTCTCGAGCTGTATCACCAGCGCTACCTGCGGCCGCTGCGCGACTACCTGATCGGCTCGCTCGAAGTCACGATGCCGTGGATGGCGCGCGTGCCGGCGCTGTACAACGGGCTGATGCGTGCGGGATGGGTACGCACGCTGCTCGAACGGCAGGTCGGCATGGTCGACAGCCCGCTGCTGAGCCGCTTCGATCTCGCGGCCGTGATCCGGCAATGGAGCGTGAAGCCGGCCGACCCGCGCGCGCTTGCCGCGCTGAGCGACGCGCAGCGCGTTCGCAGCGTCGTCATCGTGCAGGACACGTTCACGCGCTATTTCGATACCGAGCAGCTGGCGACGCTGATCGAGCTGGCGGCGCGTACGGGCTTTCAGGTCTGGCTCGCGCCGCTTGCACCGAACGGCAAGGCGCTGCACGTGCAGGGCTTTCTGCACGCGTTCGAGAAGGCCGCGATCCGCAATGCGACGCAATTGGCCGCGCTGGCGCGTTCGGGCGTATCGCTGGTCGGCCTCGATCCGGCGATGACGCTCACGTATCGGCAGGAATACCTGAAGGTGACGGGGCTCGCCGAGGTACCGAAAGTTGCGCTGCCGCAGGAGTGGCTGCTGCAGGCACTGCCGGAAGCCGGCGCGAGCGGCGTGACCGGTTCGTACCGGTTGCTGCCGCACTGTACCGAGAAGACCAATGCGCCCGACAGCGGCAAGCAATGGATGCAGGTATTCGCGCGGCGTGGTTTGCGATTGAAGGTCGAGTCGACCGGATGCTGCGGGATGTCGGGCACGTACGGGCACGAGGCGCGCAATCTCGCGACGTCGAGGACGATCTATGCGCAGTCGTGGGCGGCGCACGTCGACGGGCCCGCGGACGAAGGCGAGGCGCTGGCGACCGGGTATTCATGTCGCAGCCAGGTGAAGCGCTTGTCGTCGAAGCAGGTGCGCCATCCGTTGCAGGCGCTGCTCGATCACGTGCGGGCGGCGGGGTAACGAGATCGGGCGGCGCGGTTTGCGCGGCGCGCAAGGGGGCATCGATCGATGCATCGAGCGGCCCTCTGCGTTGCCGCATGCGACGCATGCCGCGGTTCAGGCGTCGGCTTTCGCGGCCTTTCGCGCGCGCGGCTTTTCCGCCGCGGGAAACACGCCGCCGCCGCGCGGGCGTTTCGGCTCGATCCGCATCTGCCGGATCACGCGCCGGAAATCGATCTCGTGCGCGGCCAGCGTGCCGATCAGTTTCGCGATGACCGCGAGGTGGGACGGGACGGTGCCCTTGCTCGAATAGTTCGTGATCGAACTTTCGTTCATCCGGATCAGGCGGGCGAACTCGCGCGCCGTCAACTGCGCTTTCTTCAGCTCCTGTTGGAATTCCGCATACGCCATTGCACACATGATGCTTCGTCTCCGTGAATCGGCATTCGGCCCGCCCGGCGCCGGCGCCGACGGGTGGCGTTCCCGTCGTGCCGGCGCCGCGGCGGGTTACATCTTCACCTGATCGAGGAAGGTCTTCTTGCCGCTCTTGTAGCCGTAGATCGAGATGATCCCGTGCGTCAGGTCGCCCTTCGCGTCGAACGTCGTCGTGCCGATCACGCCGTTGTACTTCGTCGACGGCATCGCGGCGAGGATCTTGGCGGGGTCGGTCGAGTTCGCGCGCTTCATCGCATCGACCGCGATGTAGACCGCGTCGTACGCGAACGGCGCATCGAACTTGATGCCCTGGTTGAAGCGCTTCTGGTACTTCGCGAGGAAGTCCGCGCCGCCCGGCATCTTCTCGAGCGCCGCGCCGGCCTGCGAGCACAGCACGTTGTCGGCCGCCGGGCCGGCCAGTTCGGCCAGCGAGTCGGTGCATACGCCGTCGCCGGACAGGATCTTCGCGCGCAGGCCGAGCTGCTTCGCCTGCTTCGCGAGCGGGCCGCCGGTCGCGTCCATGCCGCCGTACATGATCGCGTCGGGATTCTCGCCCTTGACCTTCGTCAGGATCGCGCGGAAGTCGACCGCCTTGTCGTTGGTCGCGTCGTGCGACAGCACCTTCAGGCCGAGCGCCTTCGCCTTCTTCTCGAACTCGTTCGCGAGGCCCTGGCCGTACGCGGTCGAATCGTCGATCACCGCGACGCTCTTCACCCCCTTCGCCTGCGCGTAGCTCGCGAGCGCGGGGCCCTGCTGCGCATCGGTCGCGACGACGCGGTAGGTCGTCTTGAAGCCTTGCTGCGTGTAGGTCGGGTTGGTGGCCGACGGCGAGATCTGCACGATGCCCGCGTCGCTGTAGATCTTCGACGCCGGGATCGACGTACCCGAGTTCAGGTGGCCGATGACGGCGACGACCTTGTCGTCGACGAGCTTCTGCGCAACCTGCGTGGCCTGCCGCGGGTCGGCCGCGTCATCCTGCGCGTCGAGCTGCAGCGTGATCTTCTTGCCGCCGATCGTCAGGCCCTTGGCGTTGATTTCCTCGACCGCGAGGCGTGCACCGTTCTCGTTGTCCTTGCCGAGGTGCGAGATGCCGCCCGTCGTCGGTTCGACGCTGCCGATCTTCACGACCTGGTCGGCCATTGCCGTCGACGCGGCCGCGAACGCGGCGGCAGCCAGTGCAACGGTGATCAGGGGTTTGCAGCGCATGCCGACAGTGCTTCGTTCCATCTGCCATCTCCGAATTGAATGTCTTTCTATTGACGTCTCGACCGGCCGGCGAGGCGCCGGGGCGGTCGGACGAGTCTCCATACCCATCATGGGCGTCACTTGCATGGCGTCCGGCGGTGTGACGGGCTCGCCCGGACGAGCGGGCGAATCGTCGCCGGCCGTCATGCAATTCGTATGAATATATACGAAGGCGATTTTGCGCGCCGCGGCGAATCGCGTAGCGGCCCGCGCGGCAAGGGCGGACGCCCGGATGTCGAAGCCTCCGGATGCCGGAAATCGTGCGCTGCGGCGGGCCACCGGCTGCGGTTCGCTGTCGATGTCCTTACGGATGCATCCATTATTCGGCCGGGCGACGGGGCGAAGCCATGGACACTGACGCGCGGTCAATCCGGAACTGTTCGGTCGATTTGTCTGCACAGTTTGGGCACTTGCGATCGCCTATCCGGTTTCGTCGGCTGGCTTTCTTCAACGGTGGTGTTTGTCTTAATGCAACTAACGGTCAATCCTGCCTGCATCGGCGAATGGGTGTCGACCGCCTGCCCGGGACGATCCATTCCGCTTCGCAGAAGCTGGGGTGCGTTTCGGTCCGCCTGCTGCCGGATCGATGGGCCGGCACGGCCAACCGAAGCGGTGGCGATCTACGAACGCCCGCGCAGTGCGACGAAGACCACGCCTGCGATGGCCAGCAGGCCGCCGCAGGCCGTCGCGATGCCGGGCCGCTCGCCCGTCAGTACCATCGACAGCAGCGTCGCGACCGCCGGCGTCAGGTAGAGGAAGTTGGCCGCGCGGGCCGCGCCGAAGTAGCCGAGTGCGAAGGTCCAGGTCGCATACCCCAGCGCGGCGGGGAACACACCGAGCACCACGACGGCCAACGCCGTGTCGCGGGACCCGCCGGCGAGCGACCCGAGCGCGCCGGGCAGCCAGGGCGTGAGCAGCACCGCGCCGGCCAGCAGCGTGTATGCCGTGCAGGCCAGTGCGCCGTACACGGGAATCAGCCGCCGCTGCAACACGAAATAGCTGGCGGAACACAGCGCCGCGCCGAGGATCAGCGTGCTGCCCGAGCCGAGCACGAGGCCGCCCGGCTGCCCTTGCGCGATCACCGCGATGCCGGCGAGGCTGACCAGCGAACCGAGCCATCCCCAGCGGTTGAAGCGCTCGCGCAGAAACACGGCGGCCAGCAGCGCGGTGAAGATCGGCAGCGTATTCACGATGAAACTTGCCGCGCCGGCCGACACGGTCTGCTCGCCGGTATTGAGCAGCGCGTTGTACAGCGCGATGCCGAGAAAACCGCACGCGACGAAGCGCAATGCGTCGCCTTTCGCCGGCAGCGGCGGCCGCCGCCACGCGAGCCACGCGATCACCAGCAGCGCCGCGGTCGCGAAACGTGCCGACGCGAGCTGCAGCGGTGCGAGGCCGTGCAGGCCGATCCGGATGAACGGGAATGCGGATGCCCACGAGACGATCGTGAACGCGACCGCGCCTGCCGCGACGAGCGGTTGTCGCGCGCCGCGCGACGTCGATGAGGAAAGGGTATTCATGCAGCCATGGTGCGGCGTCGCGAGATGTTAAGCTAGCGCACAGATCAACACGCGGATATGAATATGGTTCACAGCTCGGGTTCGCGTCGGGCTGACGATCCGGCGCGTGCGCGCCCGGTCGTGGACGTGCTGCCGGTTGCCGCGTCGGCGCCCGGCCCGCGGCCGCCGCTCGCGAGCCTGGAGACCGTCTGCACGGTGGCCCGCGAGGGTTCGTTTCTCGCGGCCGCCGATGTTTCCGGCGTCACGCACGGTGCGATCAGCCGGCGGGTGGCCGCCGTCGAAAACTGGCTCGGGATGGCGCTGTTCGAGCGGCATGCGCGCGGCGTGCGCCTGACGCCGGACGGGCAGCGCTTCGTCGGCCGGATCGAGCAAGCGTTCGCGATCATCGACGCCGCGGCCGATCAATGGCGCTCGCCGCGTACGCCGCGGCTGGTCCGGATGAGCGTCGTGCCCGCGTTCGCGCAGCTCTGGCTGTTCGAGCGGCAGCATGCGCTCGAAAGCGAAGCACCCGCGCTGCGTATCGAGCTCGGCATCGAACTGCGCAACGTCGATATCGCCGGCGGTGAAGCCGATCTGTCGATCCGGTACGGGCGCGGCAACTGGCGTCAGCTCGAAACCCGTGCGTTCATGCCGGAACGGCTGTACCCGGTGGCGCATCCGCGGCTTGCCGAGCAGCTGGCGAAGGCGCGCCGCCGGGCGGGGGACGCCGCGCTGCTCGACATGCCGTTGCTGCACGATTCCGACGTGACGGGCTGGCGCACCTGGTTCGACGGGCTGGGCATTCCGTTCAAGCCGCGGGTGCAGGATCGCCGGTTCGAGGATTACAACCTCGTCCTCGCGGCGGCCGAAGCGGGCCTCGGCGTGGCGCTGGCGCGGACCCCGCTCGCGGATACGTACCTGACGCGCAGCGCGCTTGTTCGCGTCAGCCGGCATGAAGTCGATTCGCAGCTCAGGTATCACTTCGTGCATGCGAAGGGCGAGAGTCGGCCGGAGGTGCTGGCGTTGATGGAGCGGATGGTGAAGGCGTTGGGGTAGGCACGCGCCTTGCCGTGGATGCGATCGACCGTGCGGTGCCATTTCTGCCAGCTCGACCGTCGTCGCCAGATCGTTACAATGCAGCCGCGGAATACGGCGAGATCGCCACGGTGAGGCAGAATCGTGCCTTTGGCCGGTGGCGGGCCACTCTTCAATCATTGCAGTACGGGTTCAAATCTGTTGAAAAGGGAACCGATGAATAGACCAGACAAGTCGTCGAAAGCGCGTGCGGCGCTGGACCAGCTGTTTTCGGGCATGGCGCCCGCGGACGCGACGCGTACTTCGCCGCGCCCCGGCAATCCGTTCGAGGCGGCGGACGACGAGGTGTCCAGTGCATCCGGCGGCCGTGGCCGCGTCGAAGTCACGCTGTCGACCCGAATCCAGCTGCGCGGCTATCCGAGCGCCGACGCGTTCATGAAGCGCATGGCCGAAGCGTGGGGGCTGGAATGGGGGACGTACGACAGCATCCGGGCCGTGGCGACGCTGCCGGCCGGATGGCGCTCGCGCCGCCTTCCGGAAGTCACGCAGATCGTCGACGAACATGACGTGCTGCGCGCCGAGAGCAGCCTGCAGGGCGGCGAGATGTCGTATCTGAAGGTGCACCCGCGCTACTACATCGATGCACGCAAGCGTTTCGGCTGGAGCAAGTCGTCGAAGGCGTCCGACGATCCGGATCTGGACGGTCCCGACTGGAACTGCTTCGTGATCGACCGCGAAAAGTCCGTCGAGGTGCACGAACTGACGACGTCGTCGCTGAAGGCCGACATGGACAACGCCCGCGCGACGTTGCTGAAGTGGCTCGACGAGCACTATCCGAAACATCGCGACCCGTTTGCATACTGGTCGGATTGCGACCGCGCGCTGTAAGGTTGCACGGCGGCGCGACGCATCCGCCGCTTGCCATGGTGGACGACCATTGAAGCAAATCAGTCCGGTCCCGATTCTCTGGGCAGCCTTCGGCGCGGCCGTCGGATCGACCGTCATCGAGTTGCTGCTGTGGGCAATTGCCGGCGACGATGCCGTCCGGAATCTGTTGCGCGACGCACGCCTCACGGCCGCGATCGTGATGGGGCGCAGCGTGCTCGGTTCGTCCGGCGGCTTCGATCCGCTGGTCATGGGCGTGGCGACGCTCGTGCATGCGGCGCTTTCGCTGGTCTATGCGGCCGTGCTGGCACGGCTGGCCCACGGATTGTCGCTTCGCGCCACGCCGCTTGCCGGCGGCGCATTCGGCCTCGTCCTGTACGGCGTCAACCTGTACGCCTTCACGGCAATCTTCCCGTGGTTCATTCCGGTTCGCGGCGCGATCACGCTGATCGCTCATCTGGTATTCGGGGTAACGGCTGCGGCAGTCTACTGTGTCGCCCGGCGCGAGACGGGGCGCTGATCCCGGCATCGATTGCCGAGGGTGCCTGCCCCCGTCATCCGTATCCCGACCCCTGGAATAACCTGGCGCGCCGTGTCGTTTAGCCGTCAGGAGACCCCGGTGCGAAGCGAAGTAGCGGCGAGCGGTGATCGCCGCGCGATGAATCGTGCGCAAGCAAAACGGTGTGTCGGGCGTCGTTGGCGACGCTCGGGATCAAATGGTCGGGGGCAACGCAGGAGCCGATCATGTGCAACCTGTTTCGATCCGCGACAGGCATCGTCTGTCTCGGCCTTGCCGCGTCCGTCTTCGCGCAAATGGCTGACGATCCGGCGGAGAACGGCGCGAACTGCCGCGCGATCGTCGCGCAGGCGGACATCGACGGCACGCGGCAGCAGATCGTGGGGCGCGCGTGCCTGCAAGGCGACGGTACGTGGCAGATCGTGCAAGGCCCCGACGGCAGCGTGCTGTGGTATCCGGCGGCGGCCTACCCCTATGCCGATCCGTGGTACTGGGGGCCGCCGCTGTTCGTCGGAGCGGGCGTGAGCTTCATCTTCGTCGATCGTTTCCGGCGTTTCCACCGCTTCGATCACGCCGATCACTTCAATCCGATCGAGCATCGCCGCTTCGGCGCCCCGATGGGCGCGGGGTTCCGCCATGGCTCGTTTCCGGTCGGCGCGACTCGCGGATCGGTCGGCATGCGACGACATTAGACGGCGATTGACCGGTGTCGCGATGCCTATTCGACCCTGGACGGTGTGCGGCGACTGTCCAGGTCCTTCAGTGCCGGAAAGACGCTGCGGTCCCATGAACCAAGGCCGTACGACTGCCACAGTATTTTCCGTCTGACGAAAATTTCGAACGTGGGCGTCGGTGGCGACAATTTTTCGAGGCGCTGTCGCCGCTCGAACAACCATCGGACGATCGGCGGATAGTCGTCGACCGTTTCGGCGGACGCAATGGTATCGCGTTCCACGATGAAAAGATGCACGTCCGGGTGCGCGTTGGCCCAGGATTCGAATTCGCCTTTTCCGCCCAATGAACCTGCCCACCGCTGGCAATAAACGCAATCCTTTGCCGCGTGCACGATCAGGACGATCGGTTCGTGCTCGTGCACGTCTGCTGCGCGAATGCGGTCAGCCCAGGTGACCTTCGGTTGCGGTTCGGACGCGCTCTTGCCGACGCTGGCGTCCGATTCGTCACTGGCCAGCGCCATGTGCGGAGTCGCAAGCATCAGCGACGCCAGTACCCAGACAGTAGCCATCCTGTGCTGCGACCACCGCAGATGTGCCATGTTCGTGCTCCCGTGCGGGACAGCCGGTATCGATCGACGAAGCGACGCGGACGACCCTGAAATCAGTGTAGTAGCCGGGAGCGCGGTGCGGTATTCCGCTCCGCGCGAGACGACCGGGCGCTTACAGGATCGACGCGAACCGGGGCACGCGAAGCAGGAGACCGGCAACCAGGTAGCACGCGACGCAGGCGACGCTGCCGGTCACGGTGAATTTCAGGAACGGGTTCGCGGGCACGTGCCGCCACGCGAGGGCGACACCGACCAGCACGGGCGGATGGATGATGTAGATGGCATACGCGCGTCGCGACAGTGGCCGCCATGCGCCCGTCAGCCGGTCGAAGCACCGCTGAAAGCGGTCGACGAGAAACAGGATCGCCCCCCATGCGACCAGCGGTTCCCAGAACGCGTAGATCACCGCCTGAGGACGGCCGCGCCACGCGGGAACGTGCTTCGCGAGCAGGTAGGCGAGCGGCAGCACGGGCAGCGCCAGCAGCGCGATGCGCGACCACAGCCGGACCTGCCGTGCCGGCAGATGCGCGATCCAGTGCACGCGCGCTGCCCGGCAACCGGCCGCGTACAACACGACGTAACTCGCGAAGTAGCCGAGTTGCAGTCCCCATACGTTGGTACCTATCGGCCACCGGGACCGCAGCGCCAGTGCCGCGATACCCGTGAACCACGCTGCGATGGCCAGCGTCCTGTCGGAAGGGCCGCGGGCGGAGCGGTTCATATCGTGTGCGACAGCGCGCGGGAAGGGGGGGTACAGCAGGGCCGCCGCCACGCTGAAAATCAGCAACGCCTCGGCGAACCACATCGGTCCGTTCTCGAACGTGCCGGTTCGCCACAGATGTTCCAGCGTCTTCGCGAACGGGTGGCCCGCGCCAGACTGTGCGAGGGCGATCGTTACGGGGCCGATCAGGACGCCGTATATCAGCAACGGCAGCCCGAGCCGGAGAAACCGGTCGGCCAGGAAACGGACGGTGCCCTTGCGCGCGATCGACGGCGGCGTGTAATAGCCCGCCAGGAAGAAGAACAGGCCCATGAAAAATGCCTGGTTGATCGCGCAGAAGAGCGTCAACAGCGCGGATTCGACCGACGGCCCGGCGGCCACTTCGTGGTAGTACCACCCGCCGAGTGCGCCGTACGTGATCGCGCAGTGGTGAAAGACCACCAGCAACGTCAGGCAGGCCCGCAGTGCGTCGAGGCCGGCATTTCGATGCACGGCAACTGCCCCGTCTTGCTGAAACGCCAGGTTGACCGGAACGTCGTGAGCGCTCATCGCCTCGCCTGCGTGGTTGGTCCGTCATGACCCGCCTGACGACGATCGTTGTCGCGACGACACGTGCGCATCCGGCGGGCGTACAGATCCGTACCCTACGCCGTTGTGCTTACAACCTTCCAACAAGCCGTTTTACCGCTGGTGCGGTACCCGGTCAGTCGAGTTTCCCGCGCAGGTCGTCGAACGGAATCATCACGTGCGTGCGATACGCGGGCCGCGCCTTCAGGCGTTCGTACCACGCTTGCACGTGCGGGATGTCCGGCCGTGCGATGTCGAGTTCGAAGTAGCGATACAGATGCGTGCCCGCCGCGATGTCGGCGAGCGTGATCGTGTCGCCGGCGAGAAACGGCTGCCCGGCCAGCACCGCGTCGAGCAGCCGGAAATACTGCGCGCATTGCGCGATGCTCTGCTCGACGCGCGCGGTGTCGCGCTGCTCGGGCGGCGTCCGGAAGTAGCCGCGGAACACGCCGTTGAGGAACGTGGGCTGCAGCGTCGTCTGCGCCCAGTCCATCCAGCGGTCGGCGCGCGACTGTTCGGCCGGGTCGTCGTGCCAGAAGCCGGGGCGCCCGTAACGCGCGGCGAGGTAGCGCAGGATGCTGTGCGATTCCCATACGACGGACCCTTCGTCGTCGATCAACGGCACGCGTCCATGCGGATTCATCGCGAGAAACTGGGGCGTGTCGAGCACGCCGAACCGGCCGCCGGCCGGCACGTGCCGATGCGCGAGCGCGAGTTCGTCGACGAGCCACATCACCTTCTGGACGTTGAACGCGTTGCGTCGTCCCCATACCGTCAGCATGCCGGTCTCCTTGCGTCGTGTGGAATCGGAAGTCGGACAGTGTAAACGCCGCGGGCGTGCACCGCGGTGCGCGCCTGCCGAGTGTCCGTCGCGCTCCCGTCGAAAAAGGCGATCCACCCGGGTCATCGCGGGCTTGATGTGCCCCCATCCGTTTTTTACTATGAGGGAAACGCGCCCGCACGTGCGCCCCAACCACTTCCGAGGGCCTCAATGCAATCCAGGTCGACTGCTCCCTATACTGTCGTCGTTATTGGTATCGTGATCGCCTGCGCGTTGATGGGCCTGTGCGTGCTGCAGTTGTTGCAGAGCCGTAATGATGCACTCGACCGGGCCCGCGAAACCTCCCGCAATCTGGGCCTGATGGCCGAACGCGACATCGAGCGCAACGTCGAACTCTACGACCTTTCGCTGCAGGCGGTGCTTCACGGTCTGCAGCGCACGGACGTGATGAATTCTTCCGCGAGCCTGCGCCGCGCCGTGCTGTTCGATCATGCGATGACTGCGCAATTTCTTGGCTCGATGCTGGTGCTCGACGCTGGCGGAAACATCGTCCTGGATTCCGCCAACGACGTGCCGCGCCAGGGAAATTTTGCGGATCGCAAGTACTTCACCGTCCATCGCGACAATCCCAATGCAGGGCTTTACGTCAGTGACCCATTCGCATCGCGGTTGCGGGGCGGATTGCTCAGCATGGTGCTGTCGCGGCGAATCTCGAACCCCGACGGCTCGTTTGGCGGCGTCGCGCTGATTGCGATCAACCTCGAGTACTTCCGGCAGCTGTTTGCCGGGCTGTCGCTCGGGCAGCACGGCTCGATGTCCCTGATCGGCAAAGACGGCATATTGGTGATGCGTTACCCGTACGACGTGCACCTCATCGGCCGCGACATCAGCAAGGCAGCGACATTCCGGCGCTTCCAGACGGCACCGGAGGGTTCTTTTTCCGAAACGGCGTCGATCGACGGGGTGCGTCGTCTCTATTATTTCAAGCACCTGCCGAAGCTGCCGCTGATCATCATGGTCGCGGAGGCGGAACAGGACATCTATGCAGGCTGGCGGCACCGCGCGGTAACGATCGGCGCGCTGGTGGCCACGTTCGGCGTCGCTTTTATCGTCGTGTCGATCATGCTCGGCGCACAACTGCGGCGTCGTATGCGGGCGGAGTCCGAACTGGTGCTCCTGGCACGCACGGACGGGCTCACTGGCTTGAACAATCGGCGCAGCTTCGGGGAAGTGCTGGACCGCGAATGGCGCCGCGCCCGCCGCGCTCATTCCGTTTTTTCCCTGCTGTTTGTCGACGTCGACCGCTTCAAGGCGTACAACGACACGTACGGCCATCAGGCGGGCGACGACGCGCTGGCGGCTGTTGCCCGCTGCATCGGCGACAACATCCGCCGCCCGGCAGATACCGCGGCTCGCTACGGTGGGGAAGAATTCGTCGTGCTGTTGCCCGATACGCCGCCAACGGGCGCCGCGCAGATCGCCGAGCGCATTCGTGCGGCCATCGATGAATTGGCGCTCGAGCATGCTGGCAGCGAATACGGGCGCGTCACGGCCAGTATTGGCCTGGCAAGCTGGACACCGGAGCAGGAAGGGGAGGCTGGCGCCGTGATCAAGGCAGCGGACGAGGCGCTGTACTACGCGAAGGCAACCGGCCGGAACAAGGTCGCCGCCTTTCAGCCCCGGCCCGATTGAGGCCGGGATGGCGTACCCCTATTTTTGTTCGAACCGGCGCTGGAGTCCGAGGTAAAAACCCGCTGCTTGGCATCGTGCGCGCGGGCGAACTGCCTGGGCGACAGGTTGCCGATCGAATCGGACGGGGACGCGTATGTCCTGTAACCGCGGCGGCGTTGCGCCGATGGCCGGACTTCCTGCGTCGAGAAACAACCTCGTGACGCTGCACAACTAGCGGAACGCCCGCATCTGCCCCATCATCATCTGCAGCATCTTGTTGGCGGCCACGGAGAGCTTGCGGCCCACGCGCGTGACCATATGCGCCTCGGCGTTCTCGAGGATCGGATGCGCGATCTCGATCGCGAACAGCTCCTTGGCTTGCAGCTCGGCCGCCACCGCGAAGGCGGGCATCACCGAGATGCCGAGTCCCGATTTCACGAACTCCTTGAGGATTGCGAAGGAATTGGTGGTGACGACCGGTCCGAGCCGCACGCGCTCGGCGTACTCCACGGCCTCCATCATCTGCCGCGTGCCGTAGGACGGGTGCGTGGCCGCCAGCGGGTAGGTGGCGAGCTGCTGCACCGTCAGTACCTTGTGGGTGCGGCGCGGAAAGTCGGGGCCGACGATCGCCATCATCGGCTGCCGCTTCGAGGCGCGCGACACCAGCTTGGGCTCGGCGGGCGGGTTGTAGACCAGGCCGATCTCGCCCTCGTCGTTCGAGATCTTGCGGATCACGTCGTTGGTGCTGCCCACGTCGAGGTTGACGCGGATCCCGGGGAACTGCCGGCAGAACTGCTGCATCGGCCCGGCCAACAGGTCCGAGACGAAGCCCTCGCCGAGCACCAGGCTGACCTCGCCGGTCTTGAGGCCGCGCAGTTCCTGCAGGCGCGAGAGCAGGTCGTCGCGGTGCGCGAGCTGCTCGCGGAAATACTCGATCACGCAGCGTCCCGCCTCGGTGGGCGTCACGCCGCGCGCGTGGCGCTCCACCAGGGTGGCGTCGAGCTCCTTCTCCAGCAGCCCGATCTGGCGGCTCACGGCCGAGGGCGCCACGTCGAGCCAGTCGGCCGCGGCGCGGATCGTGCCGCAGCGCACGGCCTCGTAGAAATAGACGATCCGGCTGTCGGTAAGGGTGTCGCTCATGATCCAGGTGTTCTAAAAAAGAGAACAATATCAATATTGGCGTTGATTGATTATACGGGTCGCCGGACCGAACATCGTGGCCATGCAAGGCGGGCGCACGCTGGCGCGCCGGCCTCGAACCAACAGCTATCAGGAGTCGTCGGATGAAAACGGTAGGCGTGATCGGTCTGGGCAACATGGGGCGCGGCATGGCGGGTTCGCTGCGGCGCGGCGGCTACACGGTGCTCGGCTACGACGCGGCGCCCGGCGTGGCGCTCGCGCTGGCCGGGCAGGCGGTGCTGTCGGCGCGCGATTCGGTGGCCGAGATCGCGCGCGATGCCGACGTGCTGCTGCTGTCGCTGCCGACCTCGGCGGTGGTCGAGGCGGTGGTGCTGGGCGCGGGCGGCGTGCTCGAGAACGCCAGGCCGGGCAGCATCGTGATCGATACCACCACGGCCGATCCGGACAGCACGCGGCGCGTGGCGGCGGCCCTGGCCGAGCGCGGCATCGGCTTCGTCGACGGCCCGGTGAGCGGCGGCCCGAAGGGCGCGGCCACCGCCACCATGACCATGGTGCTGGGCGGCTCGGACAGCGACATCGCGGCCATCGAGCCGATCCTCGCGGCGATCAGCGCGAAGCGCGTGCATGTGGGCCCGGTGGGCGCCGGCCACGTCACCAAGCTGCTCAACAATCTGCTGACCGGCGTGCACCTGCTGGCCGCCAGCGAGGCGGTGCGCACCGCGCGCGCGGCCGGCGTCGATCCGGAAAAGCTGGTCGAGGCGCTCAACGGCGGCTCCGGCCGCAACAGCGCGACGCTGACCAACTACCCGACCTGGATCTTCAACGGCAAGTTCGATTCCGGTTTCACCATGAAGCTGATGCGCAAGGACGTGCGGCTCGCGCTGGGCCTGCTCGACCAGTTCGACAGCGTCGCGCCGGTGGCGCGCGAGGCGGCGCGTGTGTGGGCCGCCAGCGAGGCGGCCGTCGCCGACGGCGAGGACTTCAACCGCATCGTCGACTTCGTCGACCCTGCCTGAGGCCGGGCAGCCCGTGCCGCGATCCCGCTCGACCCCTATACGGAAACCTGACATGACCCAGCACGCAGACCAGTTGCTCGCCGCCTTCGCGCATTTCTTCCCCGGTGCCGCCACGATCGGCTCGTATATCGACGGCGAACTCGTCGCCGGCCAGGGCGACACGATCCAGCTTTACGATGCGGCGACGGGCGAGGCCACGCTCGCCTATCGCGACGCCGGCGCGGCCGTGATCGACCATGCCGCCGAAAGCGCGCGCCGCGCGCAGCGCGAATGGTGGGCGCTCACGCATGCCGCGCGCGGTCGCGTGATGCAGGAGGTGGCGCGTGCGATCCGCGCCGAGGCCGAGGCGATCGCGCGGCTGGAGGCGCTGGGCTCGGGCAAGCCGATCCGCGACTGTCGCGGCGAGGTGGCGAAGGTCGCTGAGATGTTCGAGTACTACGCGGGCTGGACCGACAAGTTCTACGGCAGCGTGATCCCGGTGCCGACCTCGCACCTCAACTACACGCGCCGCGAGCCGGCCGGTGTCGTGCTGCAGATCACGCCCTGGAACGCGCCGGTGTTCACCTGCGGCTGGCAGGTGGCGCCCGCGGTGGCGATGGGCAATGGCGTGCTGCTCAAGCCGTCGGAGCTGACGCCCTTCACCTCGCTGGCGGTTGCCCGGCTCGGCGAGCGGGCCGGGCTGCCGCGCGGTCTGGTCAACGTGCTGGCCGGTTTCGGTCACACCGTCGGGCAGGCCGCGATCGCGCATCGCGTGGTGAGCAAGGTGGTGTTCGTCGGCTCGCCGGCCACCGGCGCGCGCATCGCCGAGGCCGCCGCGCGCCGTGTGCTGCCCTGCGTGCTGGAGCTGGGCGGCAAGTCGGCCAATATCGTGTTCGCCGATGCCGACCTCAAGCGCGCCGCGCTGACCGCGCAGGCGGCGATATTCGCCGGCGCGGGCCAGAGTTGCGTGGCCGGCTCGCGCCTGCTGGTGCAGCGCGCCGTCTACGACGAATTCGTTGCGATGGTGGCTGCCGGCGCGAAGAAGATCCGTGTCGGCGCGCCGCTCGACGACGCGACCGAGGTGGGCCCGATCAACAATCGCAAGCAGTACGACCATGTGATGTCGATGATCGCGCGCGGCGTGGCGGCGGGCGCCACGCTCGCCAGCGGCTCGGCCGAGCGCGTCGAGGCGGGTCGCGGCGGCTACTTCGTAGCGCCCACCGTGCTGGCCGGCGTGTCGAACGCGATGGAGGTGGCGCGCACCGAGATCTTCGGGCCGGTGGTGGCCGCCATCCCGTTCGACACCGAGGACGAGGCGATCGCGATCGCCAACGACACCGACTTCGGCCTGGCCGGCGCGGCCTGGACCACCGACGTGGCGCGCGCGCATCGCGTGGCCGCGCAGGTGAATGCCGGCACCTTCTGGGTCAACGGCTACAAGACCATCAACGTGGCCTCCCCGTTCGGCGGCTACGGCATGAGCGGCTACGGCCGCTCGAGCGGGGTCGAGGCGCTCTACGAATACACGCAGACCAAGAGCGTGTGGGTCGAGACGGCCGAAGCGCCGCCCACCGCGTTCGGTTATCTGTAACTACCGGCCCGCATTCGACGGCAGCCGGGCTTCAAGGGGAGATTCGTCATGGAACACGCACTGGGTATCGAACGCCGCGAGCTGGGCGGCGCGGCCACCGCCAAGGTCCTGCTTTATGCGGCCGGCATCCTGCTGATCGCCGAATGGATCGGCTCGTTCACGTTCAAGCTCGGACCGGGCAAGGTCGTGCTGCTGCCGATGATCTGGGCGCTGCTGCTCGGCGCCGCGGTGGGGCTGGCCAGTGCGCGCTGGAACAGCAGCGCGCGCCTGAGCGTGCCGGACCAGTTCTTCGCGGCCGCGATCCTGCAGCCGGCGCTGCTGCTGTTCGTCTCCAAGCTCGGGCTGATGGTGGGCAGCGCGCTGCCCAAGCTGGCTTCGGCGGGGTGGGCGCTGGCCTTCCAGGAATTCGGCCACTTCGTCGGCACCATCCTGCTCGGCCTGCCGCTCGCATTGCTGCTCGGCATCAAGCGCGAAGCGATCGGCGCGACCTTCTCGGTGGGCCGCGAGCCGAGCCTGGCGATCATCGGCGAGAAGTACGGCATGGATTCGGCCGAGGGCCGCGGCGTGCTGGCCGAGTACCTGACCGGCACCGTGTTCGGTGCGGTGTTCATCGCCGTGTTCGCGGGTTTCGTGAGCAGCCTCGGCATCTTCGATCCGCTTGCGCTGGCGATGGGCTCGGGCGTCGGCTCGGGCAGCATGATGGCGGCCGCCTCGGGCGCGATCGCCGCGCAGCAGGACCCGGAGACGGCGAAATCGGTGCTCGCCTTCGCCGCGGCCAGCAACCTGATCACCACCACCATCGGTACCTACTTCACGCTGTTCATCTCGCTGCCGCTCGCGGTCTGGGGCTATCGCGTGCTGGAGCCGCTGATCGGCCGCACCACCAAGGCTTCGGCGCAGCCCGAGGCGGCCAGCCCGTCGCTCGGCGAAGTGCGGACCGAGGCGCCCGCGCTCGGCTACGGCGGCAAGCTGCTCGCCTGGATCGTGACGGCCGCGATGGCGCTGGTGTGCGACTGGATCGCGCACGGCACCACACCGCTGGTGGGACTGCCGGGAATGGCGATCATGGTGTGCGCGACGATCGTCGGCGATGCGCTGGCGCGCGTGACGGGGCGACGGATTCCGGCCGTCTGCTGGGTATCGGTGGTGGCGATGTTCCTGACCTCGCCGTGGTGCCCGTGGGCTTCGCAGATCGCCGCGCTCGGCTCGCACAACGATTTCCTCGGGGTGACCACGCCGATGCTGGTGTTCGCGGGGCTGTCGATCGCCAAGGACATCCCGGCCTTCCGCCGGCTCGGCTGGCGCATCGTGCTGGTGTCCTTCGTGGCGAATGCCGGCACCTTCATCGGCGCGACCCTGGTGGCGCAGCTGTTCCATATCTGATGCCTCGCGGCGTGGCGGCGGGCGCCATGGACCGGCCCGCCGCCAAGCCGCGACGACCGACAAGCACGTACCCATCTGCATGAAATTGATCGATTCCATCGTCGCGCATACTGACGAACTCACGGCGATACGCCGCGACATCCATGCCCATCCCGAGGTGGGCTACGACGTGTTCCGCACCGCCGAACTCGTCGCCGAGCGGCTCGAGCAATGGGGTTATGCCGTCACGCGCGGTGTCGGCCGCACCGGCGTGGTCGGCACCTTGAAGCGCGGCGGCAGCGCGCGCGCGATCGGCCTGCGCGCCGACATGGATGCGCTGCCCGTGCAGGAGGCCAACACCTTTGCGCATCGTTCGACGGTGCCCGGCGCGATGCATGCCTGCGGCCACGACGGGCACACCGCCATGCTACTGGGGGCCGCGCGCCATCTGGCGCGGCATGGCGAGTTCGACGGCACCGTGCAGCTGTTTTTCCAGCCGGCCGAGGAGGCGGGCGGCGGCGCGCGCGCGATGATCGAGGACGGCCTGTTCGAGCGTTTCCCGGTGGATGCCGTGTTCGGGCTGCACAACTGGCCCGGCATCGCGGCGGGCGATTTCGCGGTGCGGCCGGGGCCGCTGATGGCCTCGACCAGCCTGTTCCGGATCAACTTGCGCGGTGCCGGCTGCCACGCGGCCATGCCGCACCTGGGCCGCGATCCGGTGTTCGCGGCGGGGCAGGTGCTGAGCGCGCTGCAGGGAATCGTCACGCGCAACCGAAATCCGGTCGACGGCGCGGTGCTGTCGGTCACCCAGGTGCATGCGGGCGAAGCGATGAACGTGGTGCCGACCGACGCCTGGCTCGGCGGCACGGTGCGGACCTTCTCCGATGCGACGCTCGACCTGATCGAAACGCGCATGCGCGCCGTGGTGGCTGCGACGGCCGCGGCCTTCGATTGCGAAAGCGAGGTGGATTTCCAGCGCCAGTATCCGGCTACCGTGAACGATGCCGAGCAGACGGCGATGGCGGTGGCGGTGATGCGTGAACTGGTGGGCGACGCGCATGTGAATGCCGCCGTCGATCCGACCATGGCGGCGGAGGATTTCTCGTTCATGCTGCGCGAGAAGCCGGGTTGTTATGCATTCCTCGGGAATGGCGCGGGCGATCATCGCGTGCATGGGCACGGCGGCGGGCCTTGCCTGCTGCATAACGCCAGTTACGACTTCAACGATGCGTTGCTGCCGGTGGGGGCGAGTTATTTCGTGAGGTTGGTGGAGCGGGTCCTGGGGCGGTAGGGACGCGGTGCTGACTTGTCGGGGCCGATCGCGACCGGGCGCCGCGCACCGAGGTGGCGGGGCCGCGGTCTTGCCGTTGCCCCGCTGCCCGTCGATCGGGTTCGCGTACGCTTTCGCGCGGTCGCGCGCCGTCGAGTTTCGCTGCGTCAGGCGCCGAGCAGGCCGCGTGCGGCCAGATTGGCGTACAGGGCGCGCACGCCGAAGGTCCAGGGGGCAATCGTCGTGCAAAGCTGTACGGTATTGACGAGTGCGCCGAGCGTGGGCGTCGAGATGGTGACGCGATCGCCCAGGTGATGCGTGAACCCGCCGCCGGGCGCGTCGCGGTCCTGAATCGGCGAGAACATCGTGCCCAGGAACAGCATGAAGCCGTCCGGATACTGGTGATGCGCGCCGCAGGTTTGCGCGACGAGGTCGGCAGGGTCGCGGCTGATCTCGCGCATGTGGCTGATGCCGTCGAGGACGAAACCGTCGTCCGCGCCTTCGACGCGCAGCGACACGCTGGCCTGCCGCACGCTGTCCAGCGTGAAGCCGTCGTCGAACAGCCGCACGAACGGGCCGATCGCGCACGAGCCGTTGTTGTCCTTGCACTTGCCAAGCAACAGCGCCGAGCGGCCTTCGATGTCGCGCAGGTTCACGTCGTTGCCGAGCGTGGCGCCGACCGGCGCGCCGGCGCTGCTGACCGCGAGCACGATCTCGGGCTCCGGGTTGTTCCACACCGACACGGGCAGCAGGCCCACCTCCGCGCCGAAGCCCACCGCGGACATCGGCTGCGATTTGGAGAACACCTCGGCGTCCGGGCCGATTCCGACTTCCATGTATGGCGACCACGCGCCGCGGCGCTCGAGTTCGGCCTTCAGGCGCAGGGCGGCTTCCGAACCGGGAACGATCCTCGACAGATCGGTGCCGATGGTCGCGGCCAGGGTGTCGCGCACGTCCCGCGCCTTGGCCGGATCGCCGCCGGCTTGTTCCTCGATGACGCGTTCGATCAGGCTGACGGCGAAGGTGACGCCGCAAGCCTTGATGGCCTGCACGTCGCACGGTGCGAGCAGGTGCGTGGCGCCGGACGTGCCGTCCAGTGCCGCCTGCAGCAGCGGCTCGACGCGGCCCAGCGATTCGCCGGGGGCCGCGCGCGCGATGGCGACTGCGTCGGGGCAGTCGAACAGGTCCGCGGTGGTCGGCACGGTGCGCGTGATGTCGAACATCTCGCCGCCGCGCACGGCAACGACGCTCGGGCCCGCGTGGGCGCCATCGTGCCGCCAGACGCGGCCGATCAGCAGCGCGTGTGCGAGGTCGTGCGGCAGGCAGTCGGAAACGGAAAGTGTACGCATGGTCAGCTCGGTGGGAGTCGTAGACGGTTGGATCGGCGGGATCAACGAGATCAGTGGGAGTGGCGCGGGTTACCGCGCTGCTCGATGACCTTCAGGTACAGCGTGGCCGGTTCGAGGCAGCCGCCGGTGGACAACTGGCCCACGAACCGGCGATAGAGTTCCTGCCAGGGCGTCTGCGCCTGCGGTACGGTGAAGCGAGCAGTTTCGCGGCGGCGTGCGAGTTCCTCTTCGTCGACGAGCACGTCGACGCTGCGGCGATTCAGATCCACGCGGACGCGGTCGTTCGTGCGCAGCAGGGCCAGGCCACCGCCGACCGCAGCCTCCGGCGACACGTTCAGGATCGACGGGCTGGCCGACGTGCCGCTCTGGCGTCCGTCGCCCAGGCATGGCAGCGACGTCACGCCGCGCTTCACGAGGTCGGCAGGCGGGGCCATGTTCACGACTTCCGAACTGCCCGGATAGCCGACCGTACCGCAGCCCCGGATCACCAGGATGCAGCGCTCGTCGATGTTCAGCTGCGGGTCGTTGATGCGGGCGTGATAGTCCTCGGGGCCGTCGAAGACGATCGCGCGTGCCTCGAAGGTGTTCTCCGCGCCCGGCTCGGCAAGGTAGGTTTGACGGAAGGCTTCGCCGATCACCGACATCTTCATGATGGCGCTGTCGAAGAAATTGCCTGACAGCACCATGAAGCCGGCGCCGTGTTTGAGCGGCGCTTCGGGCGTACGGATCACGTCGCGATCGGCGTCCTGCGCCGCGTCGGCGATCTCGCCGATCGCGCGGCCGGACACGGTCAGGCAGTCGCGCCGCAGCAGACCGGCCGAATCGAGCTGGCGCAGCACGGCGGGCACGCCGCCGGCGCGATGGAAGCTCTCCCCCAGGTATTCGCCGGCCGGCATGCAGTTGACAAGCAGCGGCACGGATTCGCCGAAGCGCTGCCAGTCATCGAGGCTCAGTTCCACGCCCATGTGCCGCGCAATCGCGATCAGGTGTGGCGGGCAGTTGGTCGATGCGCCGAGCGCGGAGGCGACCACGATGGCATTCTCGAACGCCGCGCGCGTCATGATCCGCGACGGGCGCAGATCTTCGCGCACGAGCTCGACGGCGCGCTTGCCGGTGGCGTAAGCCATCTGACCGCGTTCGCGATAGGCGGCGGGGATGCTCGCACACCCCGGCAGCGACATGCCGAGCGCCTCGGCCAGGCTATTCATCGACAGCGCCGTACCCATGGTATTGCAGTGGCCGATCGACGGCGACGATGCGGTGGTCAGCTGCATGAAGCCTTCGTAGTCGATATCGCCGGCAGCCAGCAGATTGCGGGCGTGCCAGATCACGGTGCCCGATCCGACCCGCTTGCCTGCGTGCCAGCCATCGAGCATCGGTCCGCCCGACAGGACGATCGCGGGCATGTCCACGGTGGCCGCCGCCATCAGGCAGGCGGGCGTGGTCTTGTCGCATCCGGTCGTGAGGACCACGCCGTCCAGCGGAAAGCCATGCAGTACTTCCACGAGCCCCAGGTAGGCGAGGTTGCGGTCGAGCGCGGCGGTGGGCCGGCGGCTCTGCTCGGCCAGCGGATGGACGGGGAACTCCATCGGAATGCCGCCCGCGTCGCGGATGCCCGCCTTGGTGCGTTCGGCCAGCTCGAGGTGGTGGCGGTTGCACGGCGCCAGGTCACTGCCCGTCTGCGCGATGCCGATGACGGGACGTCCCGACTGCAGTTCCTCACGCGTGAGCCCGTAGTTCATGAAGCGCTCGACATAGAGCGCGGTCATGTCCGCATGCGCGGGGTCGTCGAACCATTCCTGGCTGCGCAGACGGCGAGGGGCTTGGGTCATGGCAGGCTGTCTCCGAAGGATTTGCTTGGTTTTGCGTGCCGGATAGTTACCGGTAACATGGCGTCGATGTTAGCACGGGGTTTTCGCGTTGCGTAAGGGGATTCTCGAGCGAATGATGCAGGCAATGGAGATCGTGCGACGCACGGGCGCGGGTTTCCGGGGCGGTGAATGGCGTGCGCCGATACGCGTCGATCCTCGCAAGCGCTGCTCTCCGATGCGGCGCAGGTGCGCGTGATCGGCAGGGTGTGTATGCGGTCTCGCACGTCGCACTACCGACGCGCCTCGATACGCAGCTGTTCCCGCACGAGCCGGCCAGCCTGTGCTTTCGGCCAGTTACGCGCTTTCCCGTGCGACGATCGTGTAGTCGATCCGGATGCGTTGCGACGCGCTCCGCTCGCCGCCATCGCGAGCTTGCAATGCCGCCAGCAACGCTTCGCCCGTGCGCAGGCCGATGCCGTACGCGTCGACCGACACCGTGGTAATGCTCGGGTGGCAGCATGCGGCCACCTCGAAGTTCCCGAAGCCGGCCACGGCCATGTCCGCGGGCACGGACAGCCCGCGCCGATGGCATTCCATGATGGCACCGAACGCCGACATGTCGCTCACGCACATCACCGCGTCGGTGTCGGGCCACGTCTCCAGCAGGGCTGCCATCGCGGGCCCACCGTGGCTCATGGTGATCGGTGATTCGCCGAGCCGCACGATGCGCGGCTCACCGAGTCCCAGCGCCTTGATCTCCGCCTGATACCCCTTGAGCCGGTCCAGGCCGCGGCGATCCAGTTCGCTGGCGCCGCCGAGAAAACCGATGCGTTGGTAGCCGCGCTCCGCCAGATGCCGCACCATCGCACGCGCGGCCCGCACGTTGGAGAAGCCCACGGCGGTGTCGATGGGATGCGTGGGCAGGTCCCACATTTCGACGACGGGAATGGCCGAGCGTTGCAGCACCTGGCGCGTCGCATCGGTGTGCTGCGCACCGGTCAGCGCGATGCAGCGCGGCTGGTGACGCAGCATGGAGCGCACCAGCCGTTCTTCACGTTCCAGGTCGTAGTCGGTGTCGCCGAGCAGCAGTTGCAGGCCATGCGGTTCGAGCGCATCGGTGAGGCCGCGCACGGTGTCGGAGAAGTTGGAACTCGACAGCGACGGCACGAGCACCGCGACGAACGCCGAGCGCCCCGACGACAGCGCACCCGCGGCCGCGTCGGCCACGTAGCCGAGCTGGTCGATGGCCTTGCAGACCCGCGCGCGCGTTTCGGCAGCCACGCTGTGGCCGGCGAGCACGCGCGACACCGTCATCTTCGATACGCCGGCCAGGCGCGCTACGTCGGACATGCGGGGCGGTCCGGCAGGCCGGACGGCGGTGGGGTTGGGCATCGGAATGGCGATCCGGGAGAGAAATCAGTCAAGGCTACATCATACCGGTGCGAAATACCGTGCAGGCCGCCGGCGTCCGTTGCGACCGTGGCTCCACTAGGGAAACTCCCCGTTCACCAGCACTTGAACTCGCCTGTCCCGACATGCTAACTTGGTTATGTTACCGGTATCAGATCGCCGATGGTTCCCGTTGCCTCGTCGGCGTTTTTTTTGCGACGAATTGTTATCGGTAACATCCACGCATCATCGAACTCGCAGGTACGAAGAAGACCTACACAATCAGGAGACAAACCGATGCCGTCCATTACGCAGACCGCTGTCGCACCGGCCGCGGCCGCCTCTTCGGAAGACGCCCTGTATCGCAAGGTCATGCGGCGCGTTCTGCCATTGCTGCTGCTGTGCTACGTCGTGGCGTACCTGGACCGCGTCAACGTGGGCTTCGCCAAGCTGCAGATGCTCGACGACCTGAGCCTGAGCGATGGCGTCTACGCGTTCGGCGCCAGCATATTCTTCTGGGGCTACTTTCTGTTCGAGATACCCAGCAACCTGCTGCTGCACCGCTACGGCGCGCGCTTCTGGATTGCGCGGATCATGATCACCTGGGGCATCGTGTCGTCGTCGATGGCCTTCATCGTGCCGCTCGCGCAGTTCTTCCACGTGCAGACGTCCACGATGTTCTACACGTTGCGCTTCCTGCTGGGCCTGTGCGAAGCCGGCTTTTTCCCCGGCGTGATCCTGTACATGAACTACTGGTTTCCGGCGCGCCGCCAGAGCGTGGCCATGTCCGGCTTTCTGGTGGCGATCCCGCTGAGCCTGACGCTCGGCAGTGTGGTGTCCGGCTGGCTGATGGAACAGACGCATGGCCTGGCGGGCATGAGCGGCTGGCAATGGATGCTGCTGCTGGAAGGGCTGCCGTCGATCGTGGTGGCGTTCATCGTGCTGGCCTGCCTCGGCGACGGCCCGCAGTCGGCGAAGTGGTTGTCCGCCGACGAAAAGGCCGTGCTGTCGCGCAACCTCGAATCCGAGGCCGCGCACAAGTCGCACAGCATCGGCGCCGCGCTGCGCAGCCCGCGCGTCTGGCTGCTGACCTTCATCCTGCTCACCTTCAATACCGGCTTCTACGGACTGGCGTTCTGGCTGCCGTCGATCATTCGCGCGTCGGGCGTGCAGAGCCCGCTGCATATCGGTCTGCTTACCGCCGTTCCGTATCTGACGGCGATCTTCGCGATGGTGTGGAATGCATCGCACTCGCGCAAGACCGGCGAACGCCGCCTGCACGCGGCGATTCCCGCGCTGATCGGCGGCGTCGGCCTGATCATGAGCGCGGCGTGCGCGCAGCACGTGGCGTTGTCGATACTGTTCCTGACCATCGCCACCTGCGGCATTCTGGCGCTGATGCCGATCTACTGGACCTTTCCCGGCCAGATCCTGTCCGGCACGGCCGCGGCCGCGGGCATTGCGCTGATTAACTCGGTGGGCAACCTGTCCGGCTTCACGGGCTCGATGATTACCGGCATCGCCAAGGAAATGACCGGCAACATCAACAACGGCACCTATGCGCTGGGCGCCTGCCTGCTGGTCAGCTGCGTGCTGATCGCGCTGATTCCGCGTGCCATCCTGCAGCCTCCGGCCAGGCTGTAGGTACTTCGCGGACAGTCTCGTACGCGGTCGTCGCGGCGAGCCTGATCGCGCGATCGATCGCCTTGTCAAGCACGTGCCGGGTGAGCAGATCGATGATCGGTGTGCCAACCACGCTGACGAGCACGGGATGCCGCGGCAATCCGACGAGCAGACAATGCCCGAGCGTTTCCACGGCGGTTCCCGTGCCTTGAATGATTCGGCCCTCCTCAGGCCGCATTCCGTGGCGTGAGACCTGCAAGTCGGGATGAACGGGTGTCGCCGCCGGTTCGCCGGGCGAAATCAGTCGCCGCATTGGCGGCCATGCAGCTCGAGGTGCAACTGGACCAGCCACGCACGGCGGCAGTCGTCGGCGATCAGCACGTTGACGCCGGGGTTTTCGCTCAAGTCGATCTTGTGCTCCGCCACGGCGGCATCGAACGCTCGCAGTGCCCACCGCCGCAGCAGCATCATCACCAGAAGCGTCAGGGTGAAGGTGCCGCCCTGATAGAGCAACGTGGGTGCACCGCTTTCGGGCACGCCGAACAGCAGGCCGACGCTCAGACAGGGGAGGCTGGCCATGCCCGTCGAAACCGAGAAGAGCACGATGTTTGTGCGCAGCGCCGTTGCGGTGCCGGGTTTCATGACGCGCAGGTTCTCCGCGGGATAGACGTGATCGTCATGCTGAGCGTGCATGGCTTACCCGACACTGACATGATCCGCAATCTTCAACCAAGGCCGATACCGCGGGGGAAGTGCTCGCGGATGCCTGCATGAAGCACGCGCGCCATCGTGATGACGGCGGCCGCGATCATCCCGCGGGCCTTGCCGCCGTTCGCATTCGGCTTCGGCTTCGGCTTCGGCTTCGGCGCGACGCGCGCGGGGCGGCTGCCTGCCGAGCCCGCCTTCCGCGAGGCACGAGCGCCGTGTCTCCGTCGATTCGCTGTTTCCGGGTGAGTAAGTAACGAGTAAGTCGATCGATCCTAGAGTCGGCTTCGTTGCCCCTCCACTTCGAGAAACAACCGTGAAATGAACTCTTTGCCGCAAGCGTCCACTGTTGCTGGCTTTCATATCGGCCGTTCTGTATTCGGGCGCAGCGTGGGCGAACAGCGCCGCGACTGAGGCAAAGAGCCAACACTGCGGTTTTGGCGGCACGTGAACGAACGTGGTGTCACGAGACTTACGCCGTTCCGTCATAAAAAATTTTTTAACGCGTCGCCAACGTTTGCGAATGCCAAACGAGCTCCGTCGCACTTCAGCGCCCGACCGTGCCGCCGTAAAGCAGATACAGGCGCGTTCTCGTGAGCCTGTCGCAATTGCCGCGCGCACCTTTCAATTATCCAACATCGCAAGGACTGCTCTTTATCGTCCGGCCTTGTTGCCCCTGGAGTAGAAGACATGAATCTGAACAACCTGCCGGTCAAGACGAAGCTCTCCGGAGCGTTCGGGATACTGGCAGTCATCGTGCTGGTCGTCTCCGGACTGTCCCTCAAGGAATTGAACGAGGCCAACAGCCGCTTCGCCGGATATATCGGCGGCGTCAATGCACGTGCCGACTTGGCCGAAGCCGTACGTACCGCAGTCGACGATCGGGCGATGGCAGTGCGCAACCTCGTATTGGTGACGACACCGGCCGACGTCGAACTGGAAAAAGCCGCCGTGATCGACGCCGAACGACGCGTCGAGTCCAACCTCGAGAAGTTCAATGCAATGGTGGCCAGCGCTTCCGACCTAAGCGACAAGGGGCGCAGTCTGGCGGCTGAACTCCCGCGGATCGAAGCGCTCTACCGCCCGGTGGCCTTGGACATCGACCGGTTGGCAGTGAGCAACCAGCGTGATGCAGCGATCGCTGAAATCAATACGAAATGCAGACCGCTGCTGTCGGCGCTGATCAAGGCGTCCAACGACTATGCGGACTTCACGCGTCAGCACGCAGCGCAGATGGTGCAGGAGGCGGGCGAACAGTTTTCGACCCAACGAGCCGTGCTGATCATCATCTGTTTTGTCGCGGTTGCAATCGCAGTGCTGGCCGGCGTCGTCATTACACGGGGTGTGTTGCGTGCGCTTGGTGCCGAGCCGGACGCTCTGGGCAAGGTGGCCCAACGCGTGGCCGGCGGAGATCTGGGCCCGGTACCCGGTGCGCAAGCCGCGCCCGCGGGCAGCGTGCTCGCGTCGATGGGTGAGATGCAGGCGAGCCTCGTGCGCCTGATTGGTCAAGTCCGCACGTCAGCGGACGGCATCGCCACCGGTTCGAGCCAGATTGCGTCGGGTAACGTCGATCTTTCCGCGCGCACCGAGCAGCAGGCGGCTTCCCTGCAAGAAACGGCCGCGAGCATGGAGGAACTCACGTCGACCGTCAGGCAGAATGCCGAGAACGCGCAGCAGGCAAGCTCACTTTCTGCCAAAGCGTCGGAAGTGGCAGGGCGCGGCAATCATGTCGTCAGCCGCGTGGTCGACACGATGGGCGATATCAGCGCAAGTTCCAGCAAGATTGCCGAGATCACGGGGATCATCGAGGGCATTGCTTTCCAGACGAATATCCTCGCGCTCAATGCCGCGGTGGAGGCGGCCCGCGCGGGCGAGCAGGGGCGTGGGTTCGCCGTGGTCGCAAGCGAGGTGCGCAGTCTCGCGCAGCGATCGTCCATCGCCGCGAAGGAGATCAAGGATCTGATCAATGCATCCGTGCAGAAGATCCAGGACGGCTCGTCCCTTGCGAGTGAAGCGGGAAAAACGATGACCGAGGTCACGCAGTCGGTCGCTCGCGTCACCGACATCATGAGCGAAATCGCCGCGGCATCGACCGAACAAAGCCGGGGTATCGAGCAAGTCAATCAGGCCATCACACAGATGGACGATGTCACGCAGCAGAACTCCGCGCTGGTGGAGGAAGCGGCGGCCGCGTCGAAATCACTGGAAGACCAAGGGCGACAGCTGAACCATGCAGTGTCGTTCTTCCGGCTGGATGCGAACCAGCAGGCATGGGTCTGAGACGTTTCTCGTAGTCATTCGGCAAGCGAGTTCTCTTTTCCCGGAGGCAAGGAGAACTCGATGAAGATGCGGTTGACCGACGAGCAGATCGTCCGGACTCCGCGCGTGGCCGAGAGTCGGGACGAACCCATGAAGGATCCGGGCAAGCGCCACGACATCTCGGAACAGACGTTCGAGCGCTGGCGCAACCGGTTCGGCGGCGTGGATGTGGCCGATGCCGGCCGGCTCAAGGGGCCGGGAGTCGGAGCGCGAGCGGCTTGGACGTTTGATCGCTGCAATGGCTGGTCATCGACGGCCTGAAGGAATGCAGCCGAAAAAACGAGTCATCCAACGGGACGGCGCGACGCGCTGGAAGCCCTGACTCGGCGGTGGCCACGCCGTCGTCGTTGCGACTGCAACATTCGCCTGCCTGGTGCGACACAAGCCGATCCGGTATGGCGCTACGGCTGTGCGCGCGACCCGTTGGCGGACGGGCGTGCGTTGAATATTCTCGCGCGCGACCCCGCGCATCGACGACACCTCGATTCGATCTTGTGCGCGTGGTCGATCATTCATTAGATCGTTTGAGCGAATCAGCAAACTTTGCCGGGCGGCAACACATGCGCGATCGAATCTCGAGCCGCCGGATCGGCGCGGCTCGCGGGGATGTGACCGGATACGCGCGTTGCGATTGCCAACGGGTAAACCCGTATCGTCGGTTATTTTTGGCGTCGTATAGTGCAGCCACGGATACAAATATCCAGTCTTACAAAATACTTTCCGATTGGGGGCGATGGTGATTCCCCGGCGGATGGATCGACGCACGCTCAGCCAGCGTAGCGACACAGGGCAATGACATGAACATGGACGGACAGACACCCTCGCCATATCCGCAATTTCCCGCGACGGCGGAAGAGGAAGCCTACGCGTACGTGCTCTACCGGATCCGGATGGGGACGTACAAGGCGGGCGATCGCCTGATTCCGGAGGACATCGCCGCCGGCATCAATACGAGCCGCATGCCGGTGCGAGAAGCGTTTCGCAGGCTCGCCAGCGAAGGGTTGGTCGTGATCCGGCCGAATCGCGGCGCGGTCGTGCGGGGGCTCGACGTCGACGAGATGGAAGTGGTATTCGGCATGCGCGGCGTGCTGGAGGGGCTGGCGGCGCGCATGGCGCTGCCGAACATCACGCCGCAGCATGTCGACGAGTTGACGCGCCTGATCGACGCGATGGAGCGCGCCGAGCCGGACGGCCAGCAGTGGGTGACCGTGCATCGCAGCTTTCACGAGTATCTGTGCCAGCTGTGCGGCCGCCAGCGCCTGATTACGCAGATTGCCGGGCTGCATACGATGGTGGAACCGCACATGCGCTTGTGGCTCGAGCTGGCGTACAAGCCGAAGACGTCGCGCGACGACCACATGTCGCTGATCGAGGCGATCCGGTGCGGCGATCCTGTCGCGCTCGAGGCGGCGGTACGCGAGCACATCGAAGCGACCGTGCCGGCATTGCGCGACTGGATGACGGGCGGCGACTGACGGAACGCGGCGAGGCGGTCGTCGACGCCTCGTGCTTATCGATAAGGCATCCGAAATAATCGTCAGACGAGAGACCTGCAACACGACCACGCAGTCATTTCCACCGAAACACGTTACGGAGTATCGACATGAAACGACACATGATGAGATTCCTGGTGCTCGCCGCCGTCATGCTGGCGGCCGCGCAGGCCCAGGCGAAAGAGTGGAAGGACATCCGGATCGGCTACGAAGGCGCTTATCCGCCGTTTTCGTCGATGCAGCCGGACGGCACGCCGGTGGGTTTCGACATCGACGTGATCCATGCACTGTGTGCGCAGATGCACGCCCGTTGCACGTTGGTGCAGATCGGCTGGGACGGCCTGCTTCCCGCATTGATGGCCGACAAGGTCGACGCGATCGTCGCGTCGGTCGCGATCACCGCCGAGCGCAAGCAGAAGGTCGCCTTCACCGACAAGTACTACAACACGCCGCGCCGGCTGGTCGTCGCGAAAAACAGCCCCGTCAAGGACGCGACGCCGGCGGAGTTGAAGGGCAAGCGCGTCGGCGTTCAACGCGGCACGCTGGCCGACAAGTACGCGAGCGCGTATTGGGTGCAGAACGGCGTGCAGCTGGTGCGCTACCCGACTCAGGACGAGGTCTACCTCGACCTGCGTTCGGGCCGCATCGATGCCGCGCTGCAGGACGCGACCGCCGCGTATTCGGCATTTCTGACGAAACCGGAAGGCGCGAACTTCAAGTTCGTCGGCACGCCGATCGTCGGTACGACGCCCGAGCAGAAGGCGTTGCTCGGCGAGGGTTACGGCATCCCGGTGCGCAAGACCGACGACGATCTCCGGCAGCAACTGAACCAGGCGATCACGGCCATTCGCGCCAATGGCGTGTATCAGTCCATCGAGAAGAAGTACTTCGATTTCGACATCTACTGATCGCGTGTCGATCGGCGCCGCGCCGACGCGCATGGATGCGCCGGCATGGCCGATATGAACCCCGAGCGCGCTGGAAAGGAGCGTTATGTCCGAATTGCAGCAATACCTGCCGGCGCTGTTGCGCGGCGCCGAGGTGACGATCGTGCTCGCCGTGTTGTCCGTCGCGCTCGCCGTGTGCATCGGCATCGCGGGCGCGATGGCCAAGCTGTCGGGCTCGCGTGTGCTGGTGTCCGCCGCCACCGCGTATACCACGCTGATTCGCGGCGTGCCGGAATTCGTGATGATGCTGCTGGTGTTTTATGGCGGCCAGATTCTACTGAACCAGCTGTCGGCCGCGTTCGGCTTGCATGCGCCCGACGTCGACGCGTTCGCCACCGCCGTGCTGACGATCGGCTTCATTTTCGGCGCGTACTACACGGAGACGTTCCGTGGCGCGATGCTCGGCGTGCCGCGCGGCCAGATGGAGGCGGCGCGCGCATACGGATTCTCGGGATGGCTCGCCTTTCGACGCATCCTGTTGCCACAGATGGCGCGGCTCGCGTTGCCCGCCGCCGTGAACAACTGGCTGGTGCTGCTCAAGACGACGGCGATCGCGTCGCTGATCGGCCTGCACGACGTGATGTTCATCTCCGACCAGGCCGGCCGCACGACCCAGGCGCCGATGACGTTCTACCTGGCCGCCTGCGCGGTGTATCTGCTGGTGACGTCGGGATCGACGGCATGCCTGGCGCGTGCCCGCGTGCGCCTGAACCGCGGCATGCGCGAGGGGAGGCTGCACGGATGAGCCATGAACAATGGATCGCGCTGCTCGGCGCGTACGCCGGCGGGCTGTGGGTCACCGTGCAGTTGACCGTGGGCTCGCTGGCCCTCGGGTTGCTGCTCGCGATTCCGCTGGCCGTGTTGCGCGTGTCGCCGAACCGCGTCGTGCACGGCCCGGTGGCGGTCTACACGTGGTTCATGCGCGGCACGCCTCTGCTCGCGCAACTGATGCTCGTGTATTACGGATTCGGTCAGTTCCAGTGGGTCCAGGACGCGTGGCAGCGCGGCAATCCACTGTTGTTGCCGCTGCGCGACCCTTTCGGGTGCGCGCTGATCGCGCTGACCGCGAACACCTGCGCGTATACCGTGGAAATCCTGGCCGGAGCGATTCGCACCACCGCGTACGGCGAAATCGAAGCGGCGCAAGCCTACGGGATGTCGCGCGCGACCGCGTGGCGCCGCATCGTACTGCCGTCGGCGCTGCGCCGGTTTCTGCCCGCCTACGGCAACGAAATCATCCTGTTGCTGCACGGCACATCGCTCGTCAGCGCGATCACGCTGATCGACCTGACGGGCGCCGCGCGGGATGCCTACGCGAATTACTACGCGCCGTTCGAGGCGTTCATTTCCGTCGGCACCGTCTATTTCGCGTTGACGGGGCTCGTCGCGCTGCTGATCCGGACCGCCGAGCGGCGCCTGCTCGTCCACCTGCGGCCGCTGCCGCTTTCCACGCTTGCTCAATCGCGGAGCCACGCCACATGAATGCACTGTCTGTCGACAATCTCCACAAACGCTACGGCGACAACGAGGTCCTGAAGGGCGTCTCGCTCGCAGCGAACCCGGGCGACGTGATCAGCGTGATCGGTTCGTCGGGATCGGGCAAGAGCACGCTGCTTCGATGCATCAATTTTCTGGAATCGCCTTCGTCGGGCCGCGTGTCGCTGGGCGGCGGGGAAGTGCGGACGTCGGTCGACCGCAACGGCCGGATCAGGATTTCGGATCCCGTGCAGTTGCGCCGGATGCGGACGCGGCTCGCGATGGTGTTCCAGCATTTCAATCTGTGGGCACACATGACGGTGCTGCAGAACGTGGTCGAAGCGCCGCTGCACGTCCTGAAGCTCGGCCGCGCGGAGGCGCGCGAGCGGGCGGAGCGCTATCTCCAGCAGGTGGGCATGACGCATTTCGCCGATGCGTACCCTGCCCATCTGTCCGGCGGCCAGCAGCAGCGCGTCGCGATCGCACGCGCGCTCGCGATGGAGCCGGACGCGCTGCTGTTCGACGAACCGACGTCGGCGCTCGATCCGGAGCTGGTCGGCGACGTGCTCAAGGTGATGCGCGATCTCGCCGGCGAAGGCCGCACGATGATCGTCGTCACGCATGAGATGGGCTTCGCGCGCGAGGTATCGAACCACGTCATGTTCCTGCACCAGGGTGTTGTGGAGGAAGAGGGCCATCCGCGCGACATATTGAGGATGCCGAAGAGCGGACGGTTGCAGAAATTCCTGTCCGGCGGGCTCAAATAGCAGGATTCGACGGCCAGTTCCGGCCGGGTCCGCACACGCAAGACACGACCATGGAAGAGACGAAACCAGGAAGGTACCCATGCACATGCTGAAGCAGAATGACATCGACCACGTCCTTCATCCGTATACGAACCTGAGCCGCCATCGCGATGTCGGGCCGATGGTGATCGAGCGTGGCGAGGGCGTTTATGTATACGACACGGAAGGAAACCGCTATATCGAAGCGCTGAGCGGCCTGTTCTGCGCATCGCTGGGATTCAGCGAACAACGGCTGGCCGATGCAGCCGACCGGCAGATGCGCAAGCTGCCGTTCTATCACGCGTTCGGCCACAAATCGTCGGAGCCGTCGATCCTGCTGGCCGAGAAACTGATCGCGATGGCGCCCGTGCCGATGTCGAAGGTGTTTTTCGCGAACTCCGGTTCCGAAGCCAACGACACCGCGGTAAAGCTGATCTGGTACTACAACAACGCGCTCGGGCGGCCGCTGAAGAAGAAGATCATCGCGCGCACGCGGGCGTACCACGGCGTGACGATCGCGTCGGCGAGCCTGACCGGCCTGCCGAACAACCATCGCGACTTCGACCTGCCGATCGATCGCATCCTGCATACGGACTGCCCGCACTACTATCGTCATGCGCTGCCGGGCGAATCGGAGGAGCAGTTCGCGACGCGCTGCGCCGATTCGCTCGAGCAACTGATTCTTCGCGAAGGGCCCGAGACGATCGCCGCGTTCTTTGCCGAGCCGGTCATGGCGTCGGGCGGCGTGATCGTCCCGCCGGCCACCTATATGGAAAAGATCCAGCGCGTGCTGAAACGGTACGACATCCTGCTCGTGGCCGACGAGGTCATCTGCGGTTTCGGTCGGACCGGCAACATGTTCGGCTCGGAAACGTTCGGCATGCAGCCCGACATGATCGTCGTCGCCAAGCAGCTGTCGGCCGGCTACCTCCCCATCTCGGCGCTGATGGTCAACGAGGGGATCTATCGCGCACTCGTGGCCGAAAGCGAGAAGATCGGCACCTTCGGCCACGGCTTCACGTACAGCGGCCACCCCGTTTGCGCGGCCGTCGCGCTCGAGACGCTGCGCATCTACGACGAGGACGGTGTGCTCGACCACGTGCGCGACGTCATCCCGCATTTCCAGCAGCGCGTGGCCGATCTCGCCGCGCATCCGCTCGTGGGCGAGGCACGCGGGTCCGGGCTGCTCGCGGCCGTCGAGCTGGTCGCCGACAAGGCGACGAAAGCGCCGTTCCCGCCCGCCGAAGGCGTGGCGATCCATGCGGGCGAGCGGGCGCTGACGTACGGCATGATCACGCGAGCACTGGGCGATACGTTCAATTTCTGCCCGCCGTTGATCATCACGCACGACGAAATCGACCAGTTGTTCGACGCGTCGAAACAGGCGCTCGACGACACACTCGCATGGCGCCGGTCGCTGGCCGCACGCTGAATCGGGAGAACACCATGAGAAATTTCGAACAACCGGGCCGCTCGCTGGTGATGTCGACCGGCGCGATGGCCGCGACGTCGCATCCCGCGTCGACGCTGGCCGCCATTCGGATCCTGGAATCGGGCGGCAATGCGATGGACGCGGCCATTGCCGCGTGCGCGGTGCAGTGCGTCGTCGAGCCGGGCTCGACCGGCATCGGCGGCGACTGCTTCGCGCTTTATTCGCGCGGCGGCGGCGACGATATCGTCGGCTTCAACGGGTCGGGCTGGGCGCCGGCCGCTGCGAGCGTCGAGCGGCTGAGCGGGCTCGGCATCACGTCGATCGAGCGGCACTCGCCGCACGCGGTGACGGTGCCCGGCGCGGTCGACGCGTGGGCGACGCTCGCGCGCGACCACGGCACGCTGCCGCTTTCCGCGCTGCTTGCGCCGGCGATCCGGCTCGCCCGCGACGGCTATGCGGTCGCGCCGCGCGCGGCCGCGGACTGGGCCCATCAGGCGCAGTTGCTGTCGCTGGACGACACGAGCCGCGCGCAGATGCTGGTTGCCGGCCATGCGCCGCGCGCGGGCAGCGTGCATCGGCAGCCGCTGCTCGCGCGCACGCTCGACGCGATCGCGCAAGGGGGCCCGCGCGTGTTCTACGAAGGCGCGGTCGCCGAGGACATCGTGGCTCGCCTGCGTAGCATGGGCGGCCTGCATACGATGGACGACTTCGCGGCGTTCCGTGGCGAATACGTGACGCCGATCACCGCGCGTTTTCGCGGCTACGACGTGCACGAGTGTCCGCCGAACGGACAGGGCGTCATCGCGCTGCTGATGCTGAAGCTGCTCGAAGGATTCGACGCGAACGACGATCCGCTCGGCGCCGAGCGCCTGCACCGGGAGATCGACGCCGCGCGCGTCGCGTATGCGTTGCGCGACGTGCTGCTCGCGGATCCGCGCTACCGGCCGCTGGATGTCGATACGCTGTTGTCCGAGGCGTCGGTCGAGTCGCTGCGCACGCGCATCGCGGCGCTGCATGCCCTCGGCGCGCCGGTCGCGGCGCCGGTGGAGCACAAGGATACGGTCTACATCTGCGTGGTCGACAAGGACCGCAACTGCGCGAGCTTCATCAATTCGCTGTTTCATCCGTTCGGCAGCGGCATCATGTCTGCGCAAACGGGCGTGATGCTGCACAACCGCGGCCAGAGCTTCACGCTCGAAGCGGGCCACCCGAACGCGATCGCGCCGCACGCGAGGCCGATGCATACGATCATCCCCGGCATGGTGACCCGCGACGGCAAGGTGCAGATCACGTTCGGCGTGATGGGTGGCCACTACCAGGCGATGGGACATGCGCACTTCCTGTCGAAGGTGCTCGACTACGATCTGGACCTGCAGACGGCGATCGACCTGCCGCGCATCTTTCCGCGGCCGGGTACCGATCAAGTGGAGGTCGAATGCACGATGCCCGCGGCGGTGCGCGAAGCGCTCACGCGACGCGGCTTCAACCTCGTCGCGCCGAACTGGGCGATCGGCGGCGCGCAGGCGATCCGGATCGACTGGGAGGCCGGCACGCTGATCGGCGCGTCCGACCATCGCAAGGACGGCTGCGCGCTGGGCATCTGACCCGGGCGTCCGCATTGTCGGCACACGAAACAAGGATGACATCATGCAGAAGCAGTCGGTCGTACGTGGAGACGGCGCGATCCGCCGCGAGTCGCCATACGGTTCGTCGAAGGAGAATACCTATGCGGGCGTGGTGTCGTTCATGCGGCGTCTGTATACGAAGGAACTGGCCGGCGTCGATCTCGCCGTGACGGGCGTGCCGCTCGATATCGCGACGACCAACCGTCCGGGCGCGCGGCTCGGCCCGCGCGCGATCCGCGCGGCGAGCAGCCAGCTCGGCGTGCTGCTGCCGTATCCGTGGGGGATCAATCCGTTCGACGACTATGCGGTAATCGACTACGGCGACTGCTGGCTCGACGTACACAATCCGTCGACCGTCAAGGAGACGATCGTCGCGCATGCGCGCACGATACTCGACGCCGGTGCACGGATGCTGACGCTCGGCGGCGATCACTACATCAGTTATCCGCTGCTCGTCGCTCATGCGGAAAAATACGGCCGGCCGCTTTCGCTGATCCATTTCGATGCGCACTGCGATACCTGGCCGGACGATCGGCCGGACAGCCTCAATCACGGGTCGATGTTCTACAAGGCGATCAAGGACGGCCTGATCGATCCTGCCCACTCGGTGCAGATCGGTATCCGGACGTGGAACGACGATTTCATGGGCGTGTCGGTGCTCGACGCGGCGTGGGTGCATGAGCACGGCGTGAACGCGACCATTGCCCGAATCGTCGAGATCGTCGGCGCGCGGCCGACCTATTTCACCTTCGACGTCGACGGGCTCGATCCGGCGTTCGCGCCCGGCACGGGTACGCCCGTGCCGGGCGGCCTGTCGAGCGCGCAGGCGCTGTCGATCATCCGCGGGCTCACGTCGGTCGACCTGGTCGGCGCGGACGTGGTCGAGGTCGCGCCCGCCTACGATCACGCTGACATTACCGCGCTGGCCGCCGCACACGTGGCGAGCGAGCTGGTCTGCCTGTTCAGGCACCGCGCTCGCGCGGCGCGGTAGGGCCTGGGCGCGCCGGCGATTCGCGTCGCCGGTGCGGCCCAGGGAAAACGGCATCGATTTCGCTCGTATCAATTCGGTGTCCGAATTGAATGACGAATGAAGCCAAAAACATGTCAATAGATGGATCAACCACGCAACGACAGGAGAGCACGGCAATGAAATGGATCGCATCGACCACACTTGCATGCGCGGCCGGTATGTGCGGCAGTGCATTTGCGCAAAGCTCGGTCACGCTGTACGGCGTCATCGACGAATCGATTCAGTACACGCACAACACCGGCGGCGCCAGCAACCAGGTCAAGCTGCAATCGGGACAGATGTCGGTCAGCCAGTGGGGGCTGAAAGGCACGGAGGATCTGGGCGGCGGCCTGAGCGCGCTGTTCAACCTGCAGAACGGTTTCAACGTGAACAGCGGCAAGATGAGCGGCGGCCTGCTGTTCGGACGCAAGGCGTTCGTCGGGCTGTCGGGCGGATTCGGTACGGTGACGGCCGGCCGCCAGCAGGATACGTTGCAGGACCTGGTGTTGCCGGTGCAGGGGAACAATTTCCTCGAGTACTTCACGGCGCCCGGCGACGTCGACAATGCAGACGGCTCGGTCCGCAACAGCAATGCGGTCAAATGGGTGAGCCCGTCGTGGGGTGGCCTGCAGGTGGCCGCGATGTACGGGTTCGGCGGCGTGGCGGGCTCGGTCGGCTCCGGGCAGGCGTACAACGCCGCGATGTCGTACACGGCCGGGCCGGTGACCGTCGCGGCCGGCTATGCGCATCTGGACAACGGTAACGCGGTGCTGTCGACGCGTGGCGCAAGCAGCGCCGATACGATCTTCCTGTCGCCGGTCAACAATGCATACGCGACGGCGAGTGCGGTGAATATCGCGCGGGCCGGCGTGAGCTACGTGCTCGGTGCCTTCACGCTGGGCGGCCACTATAGCTATGCCGAATACCTGCGCGACGGGCATTCGACGTTCGGGGCGGCCGAGCGCTACAACAACGGCTCGGTGTTCGTCGCATGGCAGGCTTCGCCGGCACTGTTGTTCGAGACGGGTTACAACTATCTGAAATCGCACGGCGATTCGTCGGCCACCTACCAGCAGGTCACGCTCGCGGCCGACTACGCGATCAGCAAGCGTACCGATCTCTATGCAACGATGAGCTACGGGCACGCGTCGGGCAGCAACGGCGCGGGCCCGGCGCAGGCGGTGATTGCGGATGCGTATGTCGATGGCGGCAAGGCCACCCAGGAGCTTGCGATCGTCGGGATTCGCCACCGTTTCTGACACGCAAGCGGCGCGCGTCATGACAGTGGCACGCTCGTGGCCGCTGTCGTGACGCACGAGGTGCAGGGGAGACGGCGTTTGGCAAGCGGCCATCCGGTATGCGTCTCCCGGTACATCGTGGGCGATGCGCACCGGCAACGAGAACACGATGATTTCCGGGAAACCGTGGTCGACCCACAACCCGGTCGTGAACGAGAAACCCGGTTCGTCGCCTTCGGCGAGCACTTCCGTGCAAAACCATCCGTGCCGCCACGTTGCCGCAGCATCTCCGTCTACCGCTCCGCGCCTTCCGCTTCCGCCGTCTCGCCGAGGAACCCGCCGCTCTGGTGCGCCCACAGCGCCGCATAGATACCGCCCGCGTTCAGCAGCTGCTGGTGCGTGCCTTCCTCGACGATGCGCCCTTCGTCGAGCACGATCAGCCGGTCCATGGCCGCGATCGTCGACAGCCGGTGCGCGATCGCGATCACCGTCTTGCCGCTCATCAGCGTGTCGAGGCTGCGCTGGATCGCGACTTCGACCTCTGAATCGAGTGCGCTGGTCGCCTCGTCGAGCACGAGGATCGGCGCATCCTTGAGCATCACGCGCGCGATCGCGACGCGCTGCCGCTGGCCGCCCGACAGCTTCACGCCGCGCTCGCCGACCTCGACGTCGTAGCCGCTGCGCCCGTGGCGGTCGCGCAGCCGGTCGATGAACTCGGACGCTTCCGCCCGCACGGCGGCCTCCTGCATCTCGCGCTCGGTCGCGTCGGGCCGCCCGTACAGCAGGTTCTCGCGCATCGTCCGGTGCAGCAGCGACGTATCCTGCGTGACCATCCCGATCGCGCTGCGCAGGCTGTCCTGCGTCACGTGCGCGATGTCCTGGCCGTCGATCCGGATCGTGCCGCCGCCGACGTCGTAGAAGCGCAGCAGCAGGTTCACGAGCGTCGACTTGCCGGCGCCCGAGCGGCCGATCAGGCCGATCCGTTCGCCCGGCCTGATCGTCAGGTTCAGCCCGTCGAAAACCGTGCGGTCGTTGTCCTCGTGCGCGAACTGCACGTTGTCGAATACGATTTCACCGCGTTGCACCGCGAGCGGCCGCGCATCGGGCGCGTCGACCACGCTGCGCACCTTCGTCAGCGTGTTGATGCCATCCTGGATCGTGCCGACGTTCTCGAACAGCTCGGTCATTTCCCACATGATCCAGTGCGAATAGCTCGACAGTCGCAGTGCCATCGCGATCACGGCCGCGACGACGCCCGCGCTCGCCTCGCCGTGCATCCACAGAGCGAGCGCGAGCCCGGCCGAGCCGACCAGCAGCAGCGTCGACAGCAGGTGATTGACGATCTCGAACGCGCTGACGAGCCGCATCTGCGCGTCGCCGGTCGCCTTGAACGCCTCCATCGCGCGCCGGGCATGGTCGGCTTCCCGCCGCGTGTGCGAGAACAGCTTCACGGTGGTGATGTTCGAATACGCATCGGTGATGCGGCCTGTCATCAGCGCGCGCGCGTCGGCCTGCCGGCTGCCGACGGCGCCCAGGCGCGGCACGAAATACGCGCACGCGGCGCCGTAGCCGAGCGCCCACAGCACGAGCGGAATCATCAGCCGCCAGTCGAAGCTGGCCGCCAGCACGAGGATACCGATCAGGTAGGCGGTCACGCCGATCACGACGTCGACCGACATGAACAGCGCGTCGCGCACCGCGAGCGCGGTCTGCATGATCTTGGTCGTCACGCGGCCCGCGAATTCATTGGCGTAGAACGACAGGCTCTGGTCGAGCATCAGCCGGTGAAACAGCCAGCGCAGCCGCATCGGGAAGTTGATCGCCAGCACCTGGTGCTTGACCATCGTGTGCAGCGCGATCAGCAGCGTGCTGCCGGCGAGGATCGCCGCGAAGCCGGCGAGCGCGCCGAAGTGGCGGCCGCCGAATTCCGCCGGTGTCGACGTCGACAGCCAGTCGACCACGTGCCCCATCATCGCGAACAGCGCGGCTTCGTATGCGGCGAGCGCGGCCGACGTCAGCGCGATCAGCAGGATCCAGCCGCGCGCGCCTTTCGTGCACGCCCAGACGAACGAGAAGAATCCCTTCGGCGGCGTGACGGGATCTTCGAGCGGGAAAGTCGGCAGGCGACGTTCGAACCACGAATACATTGAAACTCCTCCTTGTAGCGGCCGCGCGGGGCGGTGCGACCGATATTGCCTGATGCCCGTTTCATCTAGCGCGCCTTTGGCGGCGCTGCCGTGTTGCACATGTGTTCACTGCGACCGGATCCACGCTTCGATCGGGCCGAGCGTGCCGGGCGCATACACATGGCGCCCGAGCGCCGTGTACGGACCGATCTTCCACTGCGGCCAGTCCGACTCGAGCGGGTAATCGAACCAGCCGGCGCGCAGCAGCCCGTGCGTCGCGCCCGGCACCACGACGACGTGCCGGATCGACGTGGCTATCCAACGCGCCCCACCCGGCCAGCACGGGCCCCTGCCTCGTCGCGAGCGCCTGCGATGCATCTTCCAGATAGCCGCGCTCGGCGGCCAGTGTCGCATCGATCCGGTCCGATTGCAGGCCGCCTTGACGCCCGAAGCTCATCGCCATGATAATAGATCGACTGATCAGTCTAATAAACATTAGAGCGATCGTCATGCACGGAGTTCCCGTTGAGAAAGATCGATCCTGAAAGAGTGGAAGCGAAGCGGCGCCAGATTCTGGATGCCGCCATCGCCTGTTTTGCGCGCGACGGCTTTCATGCGACGTCCACGGCCGCGATCTGCAAGGCGGCCGGGATGAGCCCCGGCAACCTGTTTCACTATTTCCCGACCAAGGCGGCGATCGTCGAGGCCGTCGCACAGGAAGACCAGCGCGAGATGGCCGAGCTGTTCGCGCGGCATGCGAACGCCGACGATGCGCTGACCGCGATCGAGGAGATCGCGCTGGCGCTGATGGAACTGTCGAGCGATCCCGTCTATGCGCGCATCAGCATCGAGACCGCGGCCGAGGCGACGCGCAATCCGGAGGTCGCGGCATTGTTCGCGGCGAACGAGGCGCAGGTGAAAGGGCGGATGGTCGAGCTGATCAAGCGCGGTGTCGCGCAAGGGACGATCGACGGGAGCCTGAAGCCGGATCTCGTCGCGACGTGGTTGCTCGCGCTCACGGAAGGCGCGGTCGGGCGGGTCGTATTCGAGCCGGGATTCAAGCCGCGCGCGCATCGCGCGATGCTGCGGACGATCATCCGGCGGATGCTGCGGCCGCAGTGACGATCGCTGTCCCGATACCGCGCGGCACCCTCGTCGTCGCGCGTTTCGGTCCTGGTCTCATCTGCCCTTCGGCGCACCCAGGCAGCGCATGATTGCCGAGCGCAGCTTGTCGCTCGGCACCGGCTTGTGCAGCAGCATGAAGCCGCCGTGCTGCGATCGGCCGGGCCGGCGCGCGGTGGTGTCGCCGGTGATCAGCATCGCGGGAATGGCCGCGTTGAATTCTTCGCGAATCCGTGCGATCGCGCCGATTCCGTTCTCGTCGCCGCGCAGGTGCAAATCGCAGATCAACAACGTCGGGGGTACGTCGCCGGTCGCCAGAAGCGCGATCGCGTCGTCGACCGACGGCGCCACGACGACGCGGTATCCCCAGCGGGTGAGCAGGATCGACATGCCCGCGCGGATGGCCGCTTCGTCGTCGATCACCACGACGAGGTGCGCCGCGGCCGCGGCGGCCTCGTCGAAGGCGAACTCGTCGACGGCGGTCGCGGGCGGTTTCACGACCGCGTCCACTCGTACCAGGCGCAGTTCGAAGCACGAGCCCTGCCCGGGCGCCGAGCGCAGTGCCAGCGGGCACTCGAGCAGCTCCGCCAGGCGCCGTACGATCGCCAGGCCGAGGCCCACGCCCTGTTCGTGGCCGCGGTCGCGATGGGGCAACTGGTAGTAGTCGTCGAACACGCGGCTTTGCTGATCGGCGGGAATGCCGCGCCCGGTATCGATCACTTGCAGGCGGACATGCGTGTGTGTGCGCCGGCAGCCCACCACGATCCGTCCCGCGTCGGTATAGCGCACCGCGTTGGACAGCAGGTTGCGCGCGATCCGCTCGATCAGCACCGGATCGGAGTCGACCACCACGGTGCTCGGCACGTACGACAGGTGCAGCCCCTTCGCGCGCGCGTCGACGGCTACGTCCCGGCACACCCGCTCCAGCACCGAATCGATCGCGAACGGCCTGCGATGCACGGGCACGACACCGGCATCGAGCCGCGAGATGTCCAGGATCGCGGTGAACAGCTCGTCCATCGCATTGACGGATTGGTCGATGCGTTCGACGAGCAGCGCGCCATCGACGGGCATCGGCACGTGCCGCAATGCGCCGACGAACAGGCTCAATGCATGGACGGGCTGGCGGAGGTCATGGCTTGCCGCCGCGAGAAAGCTCGATTTGACGCGCACGGCTTCCGCGGCGAGATCCTTCTGCTGCCGGAAGTTTTCGGCCAGTTGAGCGGCCTGCTGGCGCGCGTGTTCGGCGGTCCGTTGCGCATGGATGAGCTGCAACTGCATCTCGATCTGGTTGCGCAGCTCTTCGACCAGCCGGATGTACCGCTCCGAATAGGCGTTTTCCTTGCAGTCGAGCAGGCAGATCGTGCCGAACGTCGTCATGTCCGGCCAGCGGATCGGCAGGCCGAGATACGAAACCATATTCACGCGCAGATCAGGATTGTTTCGCCAGCGTTCCGATCGTCGCGCGTTCGGCACGACCAACGAGCGGCCGCTCTCGATCACCGCTTCGCAATAAAGCCCCGATCCGTGCAGCTCGGCCGATTCGCCCGGATAGAACGGATTGCCTTCGGATCGGCTCGCCACCAGCACGCGGATGTCTTTTCCGACGTTGCGCATGATCAGCGCGGCTGGCACGCCGACGATTTCCGCCATCAGGTCGACGAGACGCTGCCAGCGCGCGATCACGTCGGCGGCCAGGTCGAACGGGACGTCCGAGGCTGCCGAAACGATCGGCGGCGGGGCTTCGGGTGATTCGTCGGCGCGCGTCATGCACGGGCTCCTCGGGTATCACGCCCCGGACCCGGAGCCCGCATGCGGTATCGCGACCGGGCCCGGCGGTCGGCGTCGGTGCCGCGCCCGTTCATTGCCACGTGAATGCACATGAATGTCCGTCAAGTGTCGTTCATTGCGTGTGAGGCGAATTGCAATCGCGCGCGTCGCACGCGGGTGCATCGGGGAGTCGGAGGATCGCGCCACGATTCGTGTCTCGGGGCGGGGTTGTCATCAACGCCCCCGTTTGCGTCGAGGATGCAGAAAAAATTTAGGCGATCCCCGCCGGCAACGCAATTCGCGCTTCCGGTCAGATGAGTCCGGCCTTCCTGCCGACGGCAGCCGCCTGCGTGCGATTGATCACGTTCAACGCCTTGAAGATCGCAGTGATGTGCGCCTTGACGGTTTTTTCCGACAGGCCGAGCTTGCGGGCGATGACTTTGTTCGGCATGCCTTCCGCAAGATAGCGCAGCACTTCGATCTGGCGGTGCGTCAGCAACTCGTCGCGCGAAAGCGTCGTCGCCCCGGCGCTGTCCGGCTGCTGTGTCGCGTGTTCGTCGAGTACGAGCGGTGGCACGTAACGCTCGCCGCTGAGCGCGATCCGGATGGCAGACAGCAGCGTATGCGGGCTGGCCGATTTCGGCACGTAGCCCATCGCGCCTTGCGTGAATGCGGCGCGCACGGCGCCCGGATCTTCCGACGACGACAGCACGATGACGGGCAGCCCCGGGCGCATCTTCGCGAACACGGCGAGCGCGTCGATCCCGTCCATGCCTCGAAGCTTCAAGTCGAGCACGATGGCGTCGAGGTCTGCGTGCAGGTTGAGCAGGTGCAGCGCGTCATCGGCGCTGCTCGCCTGAACGACGATCATGTCGGCGTCTTCCCGACGCAGCAGCATCTCCACGCCGTCACGCAGGAGCGCGTGATCGTCGACGATCAGTATTTTCATGGGCGCGATGGGCTGTGGGAAAGCCGACGCCTATCCGATAGGAAAGAACAGGATTGTACAAGACGAAAGTCGTAATACTAACGTCCTGCTTATCCGGTATTTCCCCTGCGTCGAACGTCGCGTTTACATTCCGTTTGAAAAGGTCGAGACTCCATCGCGGCAGTGGCTAATGGCAGGCGATTCAGGCGGCGCCGTGCTGCGATCGTCGGCGTGCGTCTGCCGCTGAATGCCGACTGAAACCCAGGTGTATCGCAGTGCGAAGCAAGCGTGCGGCGGAAGGCCGTCGAAAGTCGCCGCACGGGAGCCGTTGAATCGGATATTTCGCGATGAAATAAGCATGATGAAACGGCGTATTTTTTTCCATGTGTCATTCGATGGCGAGGCCATTGATTTCGATTGTGCGTCAATTGATGCCGGCGATGAGTGTTGTCAACGGAAATGACGTAATTCAGGAATCGAACGTGACGTATCCATGTCCCACCGGCGATGCCGAATCGGGTGTGCTCCGTTGCCGAAGCGGACGGGCGCCATGAGCTTCGATGGCCTCTCGATCCAACAGCGGATGGGCATCGGCTTCGTGCTCGTCGTGATGCTGACGATCGTGGCGTGTGGAACGATCGTCCTGGAAAGCTACCGGCAATACCGGCAGGGGAGCCTCGATTTGCGCGATTTCGGGCGGGTCGAGCGCGCGATGGTCGCGGCGAACCTGATTTCGGCCGAACGCTGGCCGGCCAACACGCTGCTTGCGTTGCAGCGGCGCGACCCGGCGGCGGACGTGGAGGCCGTAAGCGATGCGCGGATGCGCTCGAACCTGGCACTCGACGCGCTTCGAACGGACATCGCGCAGGCGGCGACCCTCGAGGCACCCGAGCGGCGGATCGCGTTGCGTGCGCTCGAGTCGATCCGCGCGGAACTGGACGGCGCCCGTGGCGAAGTCGACGCGCTCGCGGCGCAGCCGCTGACGGCGCGCACGGTGTGGCAGGTTCAGGCGGCGCAAGACCGGATGTTCGCGGTCGCCGACGATCTCGCGTCACTGGCCGACGACGTCATGGCCGGCACGGCAATGCGCAATCCGGCGACGTCGGGTTTGTTGATGCTCGCGCACCTGCTTGGCGACCTGCGCGAATATACCGGCCGGCTCGGCTCGCTGTTCGTCGCGTCGCTGATCAAGCGCGAGCCGATCGGCGAGGAGCGGCTCGCGAGCATCATCCAGATGCGCGGACGCATCATGCAGCTGCGCGCATTGATCGCCGGCGCGATCGCGCCGCTGCTCGCCGACACGACGCTCGCAAACGACTTCGCACGACTGAACGACACGCTGGACGGCAGCTTCCTGCCGCTGGTCGCGGCGACGATCCGCGCGAGCCGGACGGGTGCGTATGCGATGAGCGTCGAGGACTTCGCGCGGCGGATCATGCGCGATCTCGGGGCGTCGGAGCAACTGCGCGACCGCGTGATCGAAATGACGAGTGCGCGCACCGTCGAGTTGCGCGATGCCGCTCGCGTCAGGATGGCGCTATCCGTCGCCCAAGCGGCGCTGTGCACGTTGATCCTGTTCCTGCTCGTGCGCGGCACGCAGCGGACGCTGTCGAAGCCGCTCGCCGAGCTGAGCCGGCGCATCGTCGCGCTGAGCCAGGGCGATGTGTCGCCGATCGCCCGGGTGCCGGGCGCGAGCCCGGAGATCGGGCGGGTGAACGACGCACTGGACATGCTGCGCGGCGCCTACGTTCGCCGTTCGGTGCTCGAGCGGCAGCGCAGCGACATGCTGACGCTGTTCTCGCATGACATGCGCGCGCCGCTCACGTCGGTCGTCGTGCTGGTGAATGCGCCTGCCGAATGCCCGTCCGGCTGCACCCTGCGCGAGCGCCTGCATGAAATCGGCAGGCTGGCGTGCCATACGCTGGCGATGGCCGACGGTTTCGCGCAGGTCTCGAGGGCGGAGGCGGGCGAGTGCGTGTCGGAGCTCGTCAACGTCGCTGACCTGATGAATCAGGCACGGGATGAAATCTGGCCGCGCGCGCAGGAAAAGCGGATTGCCGTCGAGGACGTGCCGCGTTGCGACGAAGCGCTCGTGTACGGCGACCCGGCACTGCTGTCGCGCGCGCTGGCCAACCTGCTCGGTAACGCCGTCGAGTACAGCGCACCCGATACCCGTATCGAGTGCACGGTCGAACTGACCGACGATCGCGCGTCGGTGCGCTGCATCATCCGCGACCACGGTTACGGGATCGCCGCCAGCGAGCAGGCGCATCTGTTCGAGCGTTATCGGCGCTTTCGCCTGCAAGGGCAGCCGTACACGAAGGGCGTCGGGCTCGGAATGGCGTTCGCCAAGGCGGTCGTCGATCGGCATCGCGGCGAGATTCGCGTGGACAGCGCGGCCTGGCAGGGCACGACGGTAGTGCTGAGCTTGCCCGTGGCCGGGGCGGACGACGCGGCGGAAAGCGCGAACCGCGAGACGCTGGCCGAACCCGTCCCGGGCTGAGGGCCGGCGGCGGCGAGCCGGCCGGTGCGCTCGCCGGGGCGCCAGATTTTCAGATTTTTCATGGTGCCCCGAAAAAAGTCCTTGACTGTCTATCTATGAGTAGATAAAGTTCGATCCATGGAAACGAAACCGACCGTCCGCGAACAGATTCTCGATCACGCGATCACGCTGATGATGCTGCGCGGTTACAACGGCTTCAGCTATCGAGACCTGTCCGACCTGGTGGGCGTGAAGACGTCGAGCATCCACTACTACTTCCCGTCGAAGGACGATCTGGTGCTGGAAGCGGTGGCGGTGTACAGCGACGAAGTCCTCGCGGCCATGCGGACGATCGATCCGGCATTGCCGGCCGACGTGAAGCTGAGCCTGTACACGAAGATGTTCGGCCGCACGCTCGGCGACGGCAACCTGATTTGCCTGTGCGGGATGCTCGCGGCCGACATCGAAACGCTGCCGGAGAACGTGCGGCAGGCCGTGCAGGCGTTCTTCAAGGCCAACGAAAGCTGGCTGGCGGCATTGCTGGCGCAGGGCGCGAAGGAAGGTACGCTGCAGTTCAGCGGCGAACCCGATACGGCCGCGCGCACGTTGTACGCGGCGTTTCAGGGTAGCGTGCTGGCCAGCCGGCTGTTTCATACGCGGGCGCGCCTCGAGGATGTCGAGGCCGTCTGGAAGGCGCGGTCCTGACGGACCGCGCGGGTAGCAGGGCGGTTCGCCGCCGTTTTATGGGTTCTTGTTGTCTATTTAGTGATAGATAGACAATCGGCGCAGAGGGTAATGCTTCTGTATTTTTTTGGGGATGCTTGTCTATCTATGAGTAGATAAACAAGCGCGGGACCGGCGGAAAAAGCCGACGGCACGCGATCCCCGGTTCGAAGGTTGTTTCGTTCATTTACTGCAAAGGAGTCTGTCATGTCGATCGAAAAAGTGTTGTACCGCGCCCATGCAAAAGCCACCGGCGGCCGTGACGGTCGTGCGACGGTGCCCGAAAGCGGTCTCGACCTGAAGCTGACCACGCCGCGCGAACTCGGCGGCGCGGGCGGCGCAGGCGCGAACCCCGAGCAGCTGTTCGCCGCCGGCTACAGCGCGTGCTTCATCGGCGCGATGAAGTTCGTCGCGGCCCGCGACAAGATCGCGATGCCCGCGGACGCCGCCATCGAAGGCAGCGTCGGCATCGGCGCGATCCCGAACGGTTTCGGCATCGAAGTCGAACTGAAGATCTCGCTGCCGGGCCTCGATCGCGACGTCGCGCAAACGCTGATCGACCGTGCGCACGTCGTCTGCCCGTACTCGAACGCGACGCGCGGCAACATCGACGTCACGCTCACGCTTCTCTAATCAATCGCATTCCGAATCATTTGTCGTCATTCAACCGCGAACGCCAAGGAACACCATCATGAAGATCGTCAAGCCGCTGCTGATCGCCGCCGCCGTTGCGGCCGCGCTGTCCACCGCCCCCGCCGCATTCGCGGCCGGCGCCGATACCATCCGTCCCGATACGAAGACGAGTGCGTTCCTCGCCGTGCTGAACGGCCAGAAGGGCCCGGGCCTCGAAACGCTGAGCCCCGCGAAGGCGCGTCAGGTGCTGGTCGATGCGCAAAACGGCGTAAAGGTGGACCTGTCCGGCATCGACGTGTCGAACCGCACGATCGAGCAGGACGGCCTGTCGGTACCCGTCACGATCGTGCGCCCGCAAGGCGCGACGGGCACGCTGCCGGTCTTCGTGTTCATCCACGGCGGCGGCTGGGTGCTCGGCGACTTCCCGACACACGAGCGCCTCGTGCGCGATCTCGTCGTGCAGTCGGGCGCCGTCGCGGTGTTCGTGAACTACACGCCGTCGCCGGAAGCGCATTACCCGGTTGCGATCAACCAGGCCTATGCGGCGACGAAGTGGGTGGCCGCGCATGGCGCCGAGATCGGTGTCGACGGCAGCCGCCTCGCGGTGGTCGGCAACAGCGTCGGCGGGAACATGGCGGCCGTCCTGGCGCTGATGGCGAAGGACAAGGGCGGCCCCGCGATCCGCTTCCAGGGGCTGATGTGGCCGGTCACGGACCACAACTTCAATACGGGCTCGTACAACGCGTACCAGCAGGGCCACTTCCTGACGCGGCCGATGATGAAGTGGTTTTGGGACGCCTACACGAAGAACGAAGCGCAACGCAACGAGATCTACGCGTCGCCGCTGCGCGCGAGCACCGCGCAGTTGAAGGGCCTGCCGCCCGCGCTGATCCAGGTGGCGCAGTTCGACGTGCTGCGCGACGAAGGCGAAGCGTATGGCCGCAAGCTCGACGCGGCCGGCGTGGATGCGACGACCACGCGCTACGACGGCACGATCCACGATTTCGGTTTGCTGAACGCGCTGGCCGACGATGCGCCGACGAAAGCCGCGACGAAGGCGATGGCCAACGAAATCGCGACGCGGTTGAAGTAACGCGGCGGGCGCGCACGCGCGCTGCTAGCGTCGCGGTGCGTGTGCGAACGGAACGAAGGCGGGCGTATGCCCGCCTTTTTTGCATGCGACCGGCGCGCGGTTGGGGCGGTGAAGCACGACGGTGTCCGCAGGGGTGACACGGTCGTGCCGGGATCGGGCGATTGCGCCAGTCGCGACTGGCGGCCGGCAATGTTGGTACGATCGCGCGTATCGTCCATGCCGGCGCGGCAAGCCGCCGGCCCGGCGCAACCATTCGGGAGAAGCGGTTCATGTTGCAGGCGTTCGCGGTCTTGCTGATCTTCCAGTGTCTCGGCGAAGGCGTGTCCTATCTGTTCGGCCTGCCGGTGCCGGGCCCCGTGATCGGCATGCTGCTGCTGTTCGGCTTCGTGATGCTGCGCCCGCAGGTGGCCGATGCGATCGAGCCGACCGCGCTCGAGCTGCTGCGCCACCTGTCGCTGCTGTTCGTGCCGGCCGGCGTCGGCATCATGGTGTCGGCCGATCGCGTGCGCGGCGATGCGGTCGCGGTCGTCGTCGCGCTGGCCGTCAGCACCACGCTGGCGATCGCGGTGACGGCGCTCGTCACGCGCGCGCTGCTGCGGCGCCAGCGCCGCGCGGGCGGCAACGCGGGGGGCGTGCAATGACGGCCTTCCCGAAACTCGGCGCGATCTGGGTCTATCTCGCCGCGACCCCGCTGCTCGGCCTGACCATCACGCTGGTCGCGTATCTGTTCGCGCAGGCCGTCTATGCGCGGGCGCGCTTCAACCCGCTCGCGAACCCGGTGCTGATCGCGGTCGCGCTGATCGTCGTGCTGCTGACGATCACGCATACGCCGTATCCGACGTATTTCGAAGGCGCGCAGTTCGTCCACTTCCTGCTCGGCCCCGCGACCGTCGCGCTCGCGCTGCCGCTGTACCGCCAGTGGTCGAAGCTGCGGCGCACCGCGCTGCCGCTGCTCGTCGGCCTGCTCGCGGGCTCGCTGACCGCGATCGTGTCGGCGGTCGGCATCGCCGCGCTGTTTGGCGCGTCGGGCCAGACGATCGCGTCGCTCGCGCCGAAATCGGCGACGACGCCGATCGCGATGGCGGTCGCCGCCGAGATCGGCGGCATTCCGTCGCTCACCGCCGTGCTCGTGATTTCGACCGGGATTTTTGGCGCGGTGTGCGCGCGTGGCATCCTCAATCTGCTGCGGGTCGACGAGCCGGCCGTGCGCGGCTTCGCGCTCGGCGTCGCGTCGCACGGTATCGGCACCGCGCGCGCGTTCCAGGTCAGCGAGGAGGCCGGCGCGTTCGCCGGGCTCGGGATGGGGCTGAACGGCGTGCTGACGGCCTTCGTCGTCCCGATCCTGCTGCCGGTGTTGTCGCGCTGGATCTGAACGCGCGCCGGTCGGCCGCGGGCTATCGGTTTCCCTGACGGCGCGGATGGCAGGCCGAAAGGACGGCCCGTGCCGCTTGCACGTATCGTTGTCGTTATCAGGAGAATTCAGGAACGCACACGGACATTTGCGCGGCGATCGGCTAACGTTGCATCGGCGCCGTTGTCGCAAGCCGTCGCGTGCGCGCCGGTGTCCGATAATCCACAATCAACACTCGACAAGGAGATCCGGCCATGAAGCAGTCTCGCGTGGTTTCGGTGGCAGCAGCAGTAGCGGCGTCGTGCGGTCTGTTGTTGACCGCCGTGCCGGCGGCATACGCGCAGGATCCGGCGTCCGCGCCGACGCAGAAGCAGCTCGACAAGGCGCAGAAGAAGGCGGCGCGCAAGGCGGCCCGTGCGCGGCACGCGTCGGACCTGAAGGCGATCGGCACCGGCAGCGGTTACCGGCTGACCAACGACCAGAGCAACTATCCGCAGAACGCCGTGCAGAAGGCGCCCGCGACGAAGGCGGCGCCGGCCGCGCCGGCTTCGGGCCAGTAACGCCCGCCAGCCCTGCACAGGACGAACGGCGCCGGTCGAACCGGCGCCGTTCGTTCGTGCGCAACGGCAGCGGCGCGAGGCTGCCGCGTTACGACGCGAGCTTGCTGGCGATTTCCGCGACGTGCTTGCCCTGGTAGCGCGCGATGTCGAGTTCGTTCGCGCTCGGCTGGCGGCTGCCGTCCGCGCCCGCGAGCGTCGTCGCGCCATACGGCGTGCCGCCGGTGATTTCGTTCATGTTGACGAGCCCGCTGCACGCATACGGCACGCCCACGATCACCATCCCGTGGTGCAGCAGCGTCGTGTGGAACGACGTGATCGTCGTTTCCTGGCCGCCGTGCTGCGTGCCGGTCGATGCGAACACGCTGCCGATCTTGCCGACGAGCGCGCCCTTCATCCACAGGCCGCCCGTCTGGTCGAGGAACGTGCGCATCTGGCCGGCCATGTTGCCGAAGCGGGTCGGCGTGCCGAAGATGATGGCGTCGTAGTCGGCGAGTTCGTCCACCGTGGCGACCGGCGCGGCCTGGTCGACCTTCACGCCGATCGCGCGGGCCTGGTCGACGGGGATCGTTTCCGGCACGCGCTTGAGCGTGACCTCGACGCCGGGCACCGATTTCGCGCCCTCGGCGATGTGCTGCGCCATCGTTTCGACGTGCCCGTAGGACGAGTAGTAAAGAACCAGAACCTTGGCCATGTTGCGAATCTCCGATTAAAAAGGCCCCGCATTCAGCGGGGCCCGGTTTCCCGAACGGGCGTCATGCCCACTCGGCCGTCACTTCGACCGGACGCAGGTCGAACACCAGCACTTCGGCATCCTGGCCGTCGGCGATCGTCAGCGCCTGTTCGCCGCGGATGCGCGCGCCGTCGCCTTCGCCGAGCGTCACGCCGTTGACCGTCACGCTGCCGCGCGCCACGTGCACGTAAGCAAAGCGGCTCGGGTCAAGTTCCAGCGTCGTGCGCTCATCGCCGTCGAACAGGCCCGCGTAAATCCGCGTGTCCTGCCGGATCTTCAGCGAACCGGCGTCGCCGTTCGGCGACACGACGAGGGCGAGCTTGCCGCGCTTGTCGTCGGCCGCGACATTCGTCTGCTGATAACGCGGCTCGGCACCCTTTTCGGCCGGCCCGACCCAGATCTGCAGGAAGTGGACCGGCGTGTCCGGCGAGTGGTTGAACTCGCTGTGGCGCACGCCCGTGCCCGCGCTCATCAACTGCACGTCGCCCGGCACGATCACCGAACCGGTGCCCATCGAGTCCTTGTGTTCCAGCGCGCCGTCGAGCACGTACGACAGGATTTCCATGTCGCGGTGCGGGTGCGTGCCGAAGCCGCGGCCCGGCGCGACGCGGTCGTCGTTGATCACGAGCAGGTCGGAGAAGCCGACTTGCTTCGGATCGTAGTAATTCGCGAACGAAAACGTATGACGGGAGCTGAGCCAGCCATGCTCCGCACGGCCACGTTGGTTTGCTGCACGGATTTCGATCATGATTTTTTCCTTGAAGTCGCCGGACCTCGGAAGTGGGCCCGGCCGTTCGTTGAGATGAATCTTAGGTCAATCGATTTGACAAATAAATGGCTGTAGAGATAATGACTGTCGCTATGGAGTGGACAATATGGAACTCAACGACCTGAGGATCTTCGTCGCGACCGTCGATGCGGGCAGCTTCACGGCGGCGGCCGACCAGCTGATGCTGTCCAAGCAGTTCGTCAGCCGGCGCACGATGGCGCTGGAGGCGTCGCTCGGCGTGCGGCTCCTGCACCGCAATACGCGCAATCTCGCGGTGACCGAATCGGGGCAGGAGTTTTATGCGCGCGCGCAGCGCATCCTGGCGGAGATCGCCGACGCCGAGCAGGCGATGTCGGTGCGCAGCACCGAGCTGCACGGCTCGCTGAAGATCAGCGCGCCGCTGTCGTTCGGGATCACCCACGTGTCGCCGCTGATCGCCGAATTCCTGTCCGCGCACCCGGCCGTGCGGCTGAACCTCGACCTGACCGACCGGCGCGTCGACCTGATCGGCGAAGGGTTCGACCTCGTGCTGCGGATCGGCTCGCTCGAGGATTCGACGCTGATCGCCCGCCCGCTGGGCGCGTGGCGGATGATCGCGTGCGCGAGCCCCGCGTACCTGAAGCGGCAGGGCACGCCGCGGACACCGGCCGATCTCGCCGGTCACACTTGCCTGCTGTACGGGCGCGAGCGGCGCGTCGGCTGGGAATTTCGCGTCGACGGCGCGTCACGCACGTTCGACGTGCAGGGGCCGCTCGTCGCGAACAACGGCGAAGTGGTGCGCGACGCGGCGATCGCGGGGCTCGGCATCGCGCTGCTGCCGCACTTCATCGTCGGCGCGGCGCTCGACAGCGGCGCGCTCGTGCCGGTGCTCGACGCGTACGTGCCGCCGCCGATCACGCTCAATGCGGTGTTCCCGCAGCATCGGGAAGGGTTCGTCACGCTGCGCACGTTCATCGGATTTCTTGCCGAGCGGCTCGGCGACGCGCCGCCGCCCGGGAAGCGCGACGCGGGCCGGACGCGATAGCAGGCCACCGTGCGGTGAATAGCGCGCATATTCTCCGCAAAATATGCGGAGAATATTGAGCCATGCGGCGAGTCGGTGGGATAATCTCCGCATCATGAGCGGAGATTACACTTTCATCTGGGAATCGGCCGATTGGCCGGCGTGGCGCTTCGACCTTCCGGCACTCGCGACGCCGCTGGCCGACGTCAGCCGCGCGCAAGGCATGCTGGCCGGGCGGCTGGCGGACATCGGCCTCGCGCTGCGCGACGAGGCGAGCCTGGCCGCGTTGACGGAGGACGTCGTCAAGACCAGCGCGATCGAGGGCGAAACCCTGAACGTCGCATCGGTCCGCTCGTCGATCGCGCGCCGGCTCGGGGTCGACATCGGCGCGCTGGCGCCGGTCGACCGCCACGTCGAGGGCGTCGTCGACATGGTGCTGGACGCGACGATCCATGCGGCGGCGCCGGTGACCGAGGCGCGCCTGTTCGGGTGGCATGCGGCGCTGTTCCCGACCGGCTATTCGGGATTGTCGCGAATCACGGTCGGCGGATGGCGCACGGATGCGAGCGGGCCGATGCAGGTGGTGTCCGGCCCGATCGGCCGGCAGCGCGTGCATTTCGAGGCGCCGCCGGCCGCGCGCCTGACGCACGAGATCGCGCGCTTTCTCGCGTGGCTCAATGCCGAACCGGCCGAGCCGTTGCTGATCCAGGCCGGCCTGGCCCATCTGTGGTTCGTCACGCTCCACCCGTTCGACGACGGCAACGGCCGTATCGCGCGTGCGCTCGGCGATCTGGTCCTGGCGCGCGCCGACCGGAGTCCGCAGCGTTTCTACAGCCTGTCGGCGCAGATCCAGCGCGAGCGCAATGCGTACTACGACGTGCTGGAGCGCACGCAGCGCGGTTCGCTCGACGTCACGGAATGGCTCGCGTGGTTCCTGGATACCCTCGGCAGGGCGATCGATCACGCGCACACGACGCTCGACGCGGTGCTGGTGAAGGCGCGCTTCTGGCAGCGCTGTGCGGGCTTCGCGATGAACGCGCGCCAGGTCAAGGTGATGAATCGCCTGCTCGACGGTTTCGAGGGGAAGCTGACGACGACCAAGTGGGCGGCCCTCGCGAAGTGCTCGCAGGACACCGCGCTGCGCGACATCGCGGAACTCGTCGAGCGCGGCGTGCTGCGCCGTTCGTCGTCCGGCGGCCGGAGCACGAGTTACGAGCTGGCGCCGTTCGACGGCTGATACCCGTTCGCGCGCTCGACGGCACGGCATCTACGCGAAAAGGCCGACTTGTGGCGTGTGGTTTCTCGGCTCATCCCGCGGGCCAATCCGATCGGCTATTTCGTCGGACCGAGGATCCGGGAGGCCGGCAAGCGCCACAACGCGAGCACGCTACCCGACCTGTTCAAGGGCCACTGCAGCCGCCGCGCGTTCGAACAGGTCGTTGCGTGCGCATCGATCCTGTTCCTGATTGCCGGCGTTCGCAAGCATCACCGTCGCCGCGCCGGACGTGCTCGACAAGGCTGCGCGCGTGGCTGAAGGCGTCGCCGCGCACGATCCAGCGCGCAAAAGGCATCGTGCGCGTGGCCGATGCGCAGGGGGCAGTCGCCGCGCGAAGCGGCGGGCGCGATGGTGTTCATCGGAATCTTCCATCGCGCGACGCAAGCCGTATTGCGCGACGGCATCGTGCAACGCAGCGTGGCTGCCGGAACGGTTGCAACGACATCGAACGTCGATTGATCGGCGTCGCGCATCCGGGTTACGCTTCGGCGGGCGGCGGCATGCGCCGCATGCCGGGCCGGGCGTTTTTACCTCGAATGTCGCGTGCAGGTAGCTTCTACGGGCGCGCGACCCAGCGACGATCAAGCCGATGACTATCCAGAACCGATCGAATCCGCGCGAACACGCCGCGATTTCCGCATCCAGCGTGCGACGCACGCCTCTGCCATTCGTCGCGGCGGCCGCGCTGCTGACGCTGCTGCCGAGTGCCGCGCAGGCTGCCGGCTTCGACTGCGCGAAGGCCGCCTCGCCGGCCGAAAAGACGATCTGTGCGGATACCGCCCTGTCGAAGCTGGACGGCGACCTGTCGGCCGCGTGGAAGCGGGCGCTCGCAAAAGGCGGCGATACGGCCGCGCTGAAGGCCGCGCAATTGAAGTGGCTGAAGCAGCGCGACCAGTGCGGCAGCGATGCACCCTGCCTCGGCGACCGCTACCGCGAACGGCTCGCGAGCCTGAACGGCACGCCGCTCGCCGCCGACCGCTGGCAGCAGACGTGGTACCTGACGAGCGACAACCCGTCGTTCGGTGGTGTGCTGACGTTCACCGGCACGGCGCCGCGCCTGCATTTCGAACTGAGCGGCAACAACGGCGCGAATGACGGCGGCCTCGACGGCGACATCGTGCTGCACGGCGATAGCGGCACCTATCGCCGGGACGCATGCCGGCTCGATTTCGACCGCAAGGGCGGGCGCATCCGCGTCACGCAGCAGGGCACGGATTTCGATTGCGGTGCCGGCGCGGGTGTCGTCTACGCGGGCGACTACGTGACGGCGTCGCAGTTCCAGGCCAAACCGCCGGCCGACCTGCTGACCCTCAAGGTCGTGACCGACGCGACGCAGAATGCGGCCGCGCACAAACTGCTCGGCGGCGATTATCAGACGCTCGTCGACATGGTCAACTACAGCGCCGACGAGAAGGATCTCGACGGGCTCGATGCGCGTGTGAAATCCTACTGGGTGCGCGGCATCGCGACGACCAACGCGGCGATCGTGATGCGCCGCGGCGCCGATCTGTGGATCGGGCTGCTCGTGTTCGATGCGAAGAACACCGTCCGGATGCGCTACTACACGAACGTGCCGGCGTGGAAGAAAACCGTGCCGAAGACGATCAAGGCCTGGCACGACAATCTCGACAAGACGCTGCCGATCGACGTGATGCCGTGAGCGGGCGCCGCCGCGCGGCACGTTTTCACTTGCGGCGCGCCGCGCGCACGGGCGCCGGCGGCGCGACCGATTCCCGCGTGCGCAACTCGGGCAGCACGGCCCGGCCGGGCCCCGTGGCGCCGTTCTCGAGCGCGTCGAGCAGTGCATGCGCGGCCTGGCGCCCGATTGCGTCGGTATCGACCCACATCGTCGTCAGCGGCGGCTGGATCTCGCGCGCGAGCGCGATGTCGTCGAACCCGGTGATCGACAGTTGCGCGGGCACGTCGATGCCGAGCGCCTGCGCCTCGAGCAGTGCACCGAGCGCGAGTGCGTCGTTGCCGCAGATCACGGCGGTCGGCCGCGTCGCCGCGTCGCTGCCGGCGATCGCGCGCAGGCTCGCGCGCCCGAACGCGATCGTGGCCGCGCCTTCATGCTGATGCACGGGGCGCACGGCGAGGCCGTGCGCGGCCAGCGTGTCGTGAATGCCGCGCAGGCGCGCCTGTACGCGGTCGTTGTCCGCCGACGGCTGCATGATGATCGCGAAATCGCGGTGACCGAGGTCGAGCAGGTGGGTGGTGAGCCGCGCGAACGCCGCGCGGTTGTCGAAGCCGATGCAGCAGTGCGGACTGTCGTCGCGATACGCGTAGGTGACCACGTAGGGCACGCGATGCATCGCGAGGAGTTCGAACAGTTCCGGCGGATACGCTTCGCCGACCAGCGACACGGCTTCCACGCCGCGCGACAGCATCGCGCGCACCTGCGCCAGCGCCTGCGCGGGATCGTAGTTCGAGCAGCCGAGGAACAGCGTGATGCCGTGTTCGGCCATGACCGCCTGCATGCCCGCGACCTGCGACGCGAACACCTGGTCGTCGAGCGTCGGAATGATCGCGCCGGTGATGTGGGTACGCGTGGACGCGAGCGCGCGGCCGGCCGCATTCGGAATCCAGTTCAGCGTGCGCGCCGCGTCGCGCACGCGCTGCTGCACGTCGGCCGACACCTTGCCGGGATCGTTGTACACGCGCGAGACGGTCGCGGTCGACACGCCGGCCAGCTTCGCGACGTCGCCGAGCACCGAGCGGCCGCTGCCGCGGCGCGTGCGCGGCGCGCCGCCGCGGGACGGGGGCGTGCTCATCGGCCGTCTCCCGGCGGGCGGTGCCTGCCTGCGGCATGCGTTGCCAGTCGCGTCATTGTTTACCCTCGATTCATGGTGGTCCCGCTTGCATCCTCATCCGATCCTGTGAGAATGTAAGCGCTATCTTATTGCTGCTTCGTATTATGTCAGACATGGATTTCACCCGCATCGCGAAATTTTCAGAGACGACGGCCTGTTCGGCCATTATGTCGATCTCAAATGTAAGCGGTTACATTCGAGCATGAACGACATCGCCTCGTCGCGTATCGCTGTCGTCGGCAGCGTCAACATCGACCTCGTCACACGCACGCCGCGCCTGCCGGTGCCGGGCGAAACGTTGCTCGGCACGGCATTCCAGACCGTTCACGGCGGCAAGGGGGCGAACCAGGCGGTCGCGGCCGCGCGCCTGGGCGCATCGGTCGTGATGATCGGCTGCGTCGGCGACGACGCGTTCGGCGCGCGCCTGCATGGCGCGCTCGCGGCGGAGCGCATCGACGTGACGCACCTGCATCGGATCGGCGGGGCGGCGACCGGTGTGGCGGCGATCACCGTCGACGACGGCGGTGCGAACAGCATCGTCGTCGTGCCCGGTGCGAATGCGTGTCTCGATGCCGGCCGGATCGACGCGGCGCGCGACGCGATCGCGGAGGCGGCACTCCTCGTGTGTCAGCTCGAAGTGCCGGTTGCCGCCGTCGCGTGCGCGATTGCCTGTGCCACTGAGCACCACACACCGGTGCTGCTCAATCCGGCGCCCGCGCAGCCGCTGTCCGACGCGTTGCTGGCACGGGTCGACTATCTCGTCGTCAACGAAACCGAGGCCGAGTCGCTGACCGGCATCGCCGTCGGCGACGACGCGTCGGCCGTGCGCGCGGCCGATGCGTTGTGCGCGAAGGGCGTCGGCAACGTGCTGGTCACGCTCGGCGCGCGCGGCGTCTGCTGGCGCGGCAGCGCGGGGAACGGCCGGCATCGGGCGATGACGGTGGTGGCCGTCGATACGACCGCGGCCGGCGACACGTTCGTCGGCGGGTTCGCGGCCGCCCGCGCCGGCGGCGCATCGATGGACGATGCGATCGGCTTCGGCCAGCGCGCGGCGGCCATCAGCGTCACGCGCCACGGCGCGCAAACCTCGATCCCGACGCGTGACGAAGTCATGCGCGGGGATACCTGAATTCCGCATACGACGGAACGGCCATCACCGGCCGACACCAGTGACATGGAGACAACCGACATGAACGAAAACCAACCTGTTCCGCCCGCACCGCCACGCATCCGGCGCGGACAACGCATCGCGCTCGCGCTGTTGATGGCGAGCGGGATCGTCAACTACCTCGATCGCGGCACGCTGGCCGTCGCGAGTTCGGCGATCCGCGGCGATCTCGGCCTGTCGCTCGCGCAGATGGGGCTGTTGCTGTCCGCGTTCTCGTGGAGCTATGCGCTGTGCCAGTTTCCGGTGGGCGGCCTCGTCGACCGGATCGGCCCGCGCCGGCTGCTCGGCATCGGGCTGATCGTCTGGTCGTTCGCGCAGGCGGCGGGCGGCATCGTGTCGACCTTCGGCTGGTTCATCGTCGCGCGCATCGTGCTCGGTATCGGCGAGGCGCCGCAGTTTCCGTCGGCCGCGCGCGTGGTGAGCAACTGGTTTCCGCTGCGTGCGCGCGGCACGCCGACCGGCATTTTCAACGCCGCGTCGCCGCTCGGCACCGCGCTGGCGCCGTTGCTGCTGTCGATTCTCGTGGCATCGTTCAACTGGCGCTGGGCGTTCATCGTGACCGGTGCGCTCGGTCTCGTCGTCGCGGTCGTCTGGTTCGCGCTGTATCGCGATCCGGTGCGTGCGCAACTGTCCGCCGCCGAGCGAAGCTATCTCGATGCCGACGCGCAAAGCGTGGCCGCGGCGCCGAAACTGACCTTCGCCGATTGGCGCAGCCTGTTCTCGCACGGCACGACCTGGGGGATGCTGATCGGCTTTTTCGGATCCGTGTACCTGAACTGGGTCTACCTGACCTGGCTGCCGGGCTACCTGACGATGGAGCGGCACATGAGCCTGATCCGCACCGGCTTCGCCGCGTCGGTGCCGTTTCTGTGCGGGTTCGTCGGTTCGCTGGTCGCCGGCTGGCTGTCGGACCTGGTCACGCGCCGCAGCCGTTCGCCGGTCGTGAGCCGACGCAACGCGGTGGTGGTCGCGATGCTCGGGATGGTCGCGTTCACGATCCCGGCCGCGCTCGTGCAGAGCAATACGGTTGCGCTCGCATGCATATCGGTCGTGATCTTTCTCGCGAACGCCGCGTCGGCCAGCTCGTGGGCGCTCGCGACGGCGGCCGCGCCGCCGAGCCGCATCGCGTCGCTCGGCGCGATCCAGAATTTCGGCGGTTTCATCGGCGGCGCGCTTGCGCCGATCCTGACGGGCATCATTGCGCAGAAGTGGTCGTTCGTGCCGGCGCTGCTGACGGCCGCGGCGATTGCGTTCGCCGGTGCGATGGCGTACCTGCTGCTGGTGCGCAAGCCGATTCCCGAGCAGGCCGCGAACGCCGCGCCCGGACCGTTGCCGGCATGACCCGCGGCCTGCCCCCCGCATTCACTGAAGCAAGGAGAAACAGATGCAACACCCGCAGCAATCGAACGTGACCATCGAGGGGATCGTGCCGGTGATGCTGACGCCGTTCGACGACGCCGGCGCGATCGACTACGCCGGGCTCGAACGGCTCATCGAATGGTATCTGGCACACGGCTCGGATGCGTTGTTCGCGGTCGCGCAATCGAGCGAGATGCAGTTCCTGAGCCTGGCCGAACGCGCGGAACTCGCGCGTTTCGTGGTCGATCGGGTGGCCGGGCGCGTGCCCGTCGTCGCGTCCGGGCACATCAGCGAGGATCTCGATGCGCAGGTCGCCGAATTGTGCGCGGCGGCCGAATCGGGCGCGCAGGGCGTCGTGCTCGTGACCAACCGCCTCGATCCGCAGCGCAAGGGCAGCGCCGCGTTGCTCGATCATCTGCACCGGCTGCTCGCGCGACTGCCGTCGGATCTTCCGCTCGGCCTGTATGAATGTCCGGCGCCTTACCGGCGGCTCCTCTCGGATGACGAACTGCGTGCGTGCATCGACACGGGCCGGTTCGTGATGCTCAAGGACGTGAGCTGCGATCTCGAGACGGTGAAGCGGCGTGTCGGGATCGCCGCGGGATCGCCGCTGAAGATCCTGAACGCCAACGCCGCGATTGCGTGGGACGCGATGAAGGCCGGGTCCGCCGGCTTCAATGGCGTGTTCACCAATTTCCACCCGGACCTCTACCGGTGGTTGCGCACGCAAGGCGACACGAATCCGGCGCTGGCCGACGAACTGTCGACGTTCCTGGTCGTGTCGGCGGTGTCGGAGGCGCTCGGCTACCCGGCACTCGCGAAGCTCTACCATCAGCGGATCGGCACGTTCGGGTCGATCAAGTGCCGTGCGATCGACTACGACGTGCGCGAGCGATTCTGGGCGCTCGACGCGGTGCTCGACAAGATCGTCGCGGGAACCGAGCATTTCCGCCGGCGGATCGCGGCGTAGGCGCCCGGGGTGGCGGGTCGGGCGATGCATTCGGGCCGCATGTGCGGCCCGGCGTCACCGCTTGCCGTGCCGTTTTGCACGCGCCTTGATGCTTAACAAGCCCTTGTTTGACTCAATTGTCCACTAAATCGAGACAGCGAATCATATTTCGACGGATTGATGATTTGCAGCGAGACAGTAGACTGCACCCGTGCTTCGCCAGAACCGGTTCGCAGCGCGCCGCGAACGGCGCGACCGGACGGATTCTTCGGCAACCGGCCACGGTATCGGCCGGCGATCCGGTCGGGCGAGGCGTGGTCCGTCGCCGGTCACGCGCGCCGCTTCGGCGTGCATCGGCGGCGGCCGCATCAAACCGTCAATTCAAGGGTGATTGTTATGCGTTACGTTTCGCTGGAGTCGAAGAAGGACGAGCTGCTGCTGGCGGCTCGCGTGTTGATGATGATCCTGTTCGTGCTGTTCGGCTGGCAGAAGCTGACCGGCTTCTCGGGCACGGTCGCGTACATGGCGTCGACGGGGAACCCGGCGCCCGAACTGGCGGCCGCGGTCGCGGTGGCGGTCGAACTGGCCGGCGGCGTGCTGATCGCGATCGGCTTCTACACGCGTCCGCTCGCGCTGGTGTTCGCCGCCTATACGCTCGCGACCGCGCTGATCGGCCATCGCTACTGGGCGCTGCAGGGGATGGAGCAGTACATGGCGATGATCAACTTCTACAAGAACGTGAGCATCATCGGCGGGTTGCTGTTGCTCGCGCTGACCGGGCCGGGGCGGTACTCGGTGGACCGGAAGTAACGCAGGGCGAAGTTTTGCCCGGTCTCATGGGCCCGGTGCACCGAGGTGCGCCGGGCCTTGTTTGTTGCGGACTTTTGCGGCCCCCGTTCGCGGCCGCAGGCATTGCACGGAACCGCGGGCCGGCAGCGCAGGCATCCGAATTTTCGAGAATGGCATCCGGGTACTCGTTGTAACCTCATGCTTCCAAACCTCGAAGCCATCCGTTCCCGATGCCAAGCACGACGTCACCGACCGAACTCCCCACCATCCTCCTCATCGGCGCCTCCGGCCTGCTCGGCCGAGCCGTCGCCGCCTCCCTCGCCCGCGAACCGTCGCTGAACCTGATCGCGACCCGCCGTAACCCGCACACCGCTGGCGCAAGACTGCTCGCGCTGCCGCCGGAAAACCTCGAGCTGCTCGACGTCCTCGACCAGCCGGCCCTCGAGCAGGCGTTCGCGACCCACCGGCCGGCCGCCGTCATCCTCTGCGCGGCCGAACGCCGGCCCGATATCTGCGAACGCGACCCGGCCGCCGCCCGCGCGATCAACGTCGACGCGCCGGCCCGCGTCGGCGCGCTGGCTGCCCGATACGGCGCGTGGACGCTCGGCATTTCCACGGACTACGTGTTCGACGGCAAGGCCGCCCCGTATCGTGAAGACGCGGCGCCAAACCCGCTGAACATCTACGGCCGCACCAAGCTCGAAGGCGAGGCGGCGCTGCTCGCCGCGTCGTCGCTGTCCTGCGTGCTGCGCCTGCCATTGCTCTATGGTCCGATCGCCGACTGGAGCGAATCGGCGGTCACGAGCCTCGTCCCGGCGACCGCGGCATCGGCGCGCACGGGCGCACACGCGGTCGGCATGGACGCGTGGGCGATCCGCTACCCGACCTACACGCCGGACGTGGCGGACGTGATCCGCGACCTCACGCTGCGTCACCTGTCGGGCCGGACCGTCACGGGCATCCGTCACTGGTCCGGCGACGAGCCGATGACGAAATACGAGATCGCGCAACGGATCGCCGCCGCGCTCGGCGTCGCCGCGTCGCTCACGCCGATCGAGCAGCCGACCGACGCGACGCCGCGCCCATACGATTGCCATCTGGACGCGTCGAGCCTGCGCGCGCTTGGCATCGACCACGCGACGCCGTTCGACGTGGCCTTGCGCACGGTCCTGCGCGGCGCGCCGCCGATTCCGTAAGGCCGTCGACGATGTGCTGCGGCGGGCCGTGCCACCGGCGCGGAAAGCCCGGGACGAAGCGGGTTTTCGTTCGACGGGGCGCGTGATCCGCACCCACCGGCAGAGGGCGGCATGCGCTGTCGTGCCGTCATCGAAAGGCGATACACTGCGCGGGTTCCCGACCCAGTCGGGAGCGTCGGGGCACCGGGCAAACCGGCAGCGATGGCGCGGATCGCGCCACATTCCCTGACTCATTCGAACAAATCGAGAGAGAAAGAGAGGGCCCATGCTGACACGTCTTCGTAACGGACTCGACCGCGCGCGCGACTTGCGCGGATCCGGACCCGCTTCAACCCTTGCGCACCGGCCGACGGCGTGCGAACTGGTCGACCTGAGCGCGAAACGCGCGATCTGGCGCGTTCCCGTGCCCGGTCAGGCCGACTGCTATCTGGCGGCCGAGCCGGCCGGGGTGGAGCGTTTCGTCGTCCATCTCGACGCCGACGCGTTCTATCGCCGCTGGCTCGAAACGAGCCCCGCATTCCCGAAACAGGATTCGCAGGACTGCGTACCGCGCCGGGCCATGCCGCTCGACGGCAAGTTCGCAATGGCCGCCGCCGGGTTCAGGGGCGGCCGAGAGGCGCCGGTGGCGCTGCCGCCGGTCGGCTACTGGCCTGCGGGAAGCGGGTACGAAGTCGCGATGAGCGACGGCATGACGCGGACCTTCTGGCTGCTCGCCAATCACGTGCGGTCGTTTCCGGTGAGCGTGGCCGACGCGACCTGGGCGACGATGCTGAACGGCATGGCCGGTATCGGCGTGGCGCCGATCGCATACAGCGCGCTGTTCGCGCGGGGCGTGTAAGCGCGGCAACGGGGTGAGGCACGCGGGCCGGCGACGTGCTCGGCCCGCCGCCTATCGCGCGTCGTCCCCCTGATTTGACACCCGGCGCGTGCGCCCATTACAGTCGCGACGCGGGCCGGTGGGTCAAGCACACACCCGGAACAGGCAGTCGACGTTCCAGGACCACGGGGCTACCCCGTGGATCGGATCGACACACCGATGCGTCGCAAGGGGCCCGGTTGCGCGCGGCGCAACGCCTCCCCTCGCAGCACCAGCCACGTTGACTCATCGTCCCGCCCATTCCCGGCCATGCATTCATCCCTGCGCGACACGACCCGCACGATTGCCGAGGCGATGCTCGCCGGTTCGCCCGAACGCGACGGCGTCGTCGCGCGGATGGCGGCCGTGCTCGGCGGCGCGCCGGTCTGGGCAGATGAAGTCGCGGATGCATCGCTCGCGCGCTTCGGCGCGCATTGGGCCGACACCGCCATCGATGCACTTGCGGCCGTCGTGGCCGAGGCGCCCGGATTCGTGCGCGCGTGGTATGGCGACCCTCGGCCGGCCGTGATCCGCGTCGTGCGGCGGCCGCCGGTCCAGCGGCCGTTGCCGGCGCCGCTCGCCGGCTGCGAAGTGCCGCCATGGGCGACGCCCGGCGATCTCGCCGACTGGCTCGGCGTGAGCGTGCCGGCGCTCGACTGGCTGTCCGACCACTGGCGCGTCGACGCGCGCAGCGGCGCCACGCCGCTGCATCACTACACGTACGTCGCGGTCGACAAGCGCAGCGGCGGGTGCCGGTTGGTCGAGATCCCGAAGGGAAGGCTGCGCGAGGCACAGCGCCGCATCCTGCACGGGTTGCTCGATCGCATTGCGCCGCACGGCGCGGTGCACGGTTTTCGCAAGGGGCACGGGATCGTGTCGTTCGCGGCGCCGCATGCCGGCCGCGATGTCGTCGTCCGCTTCGATCTCGCGGATTTCTTCGTCTCGGTACGCGCCGCACGCGTCCATGCGCTGTTCGCCACGCTCGGGTATCCGGTCGAAGTCGCGCGCACGCTCACCGGGTTGTGCACGAATCGCGTGCCCTCCGCGCGGCTGCTCGCGCCCGACCTGCGCGACCGGTTCGACTGGATTGGCCGCCAGCGCTATCGCGAACGGCATCTGCCGCAGGGCGCGCCGACGTCGCCGGCGCTCGCGAACCTGAGCGCGTTCCGGTTCGACATGCGGCTCGCCGCGCTCGCGCGTTCGCTCGACGCGACCTACACGCGCTATGCGGACGATCTCGCGTTCTCGGGCGGCGGCGCGCTTGCGCGCGACATCGAGCGGCTGCAAATCAGGGTTGCCGCGATCGCGCTCGAGGAGGGCTTCGCGCTGCAACTGCGCAAGACGCGCGTGATGCGGCGCGGGGCGCGACAGCAACTGGCCGGCGTGGTCGTCAATCGTCATCCGAATCTGGCGCGCGACGAGTTCGATCGGCTGAAGGCCATCCTGACCAACTGCATCCGGCACGGCCCGGCCTCGCAGAATCGGGACGCGCATCCGGATTTCCGCGCGCATCTCGCCGGGCGCGTCGCGCATGCCGCCGCGCTGAATGCGGCACGCGGCGCGAAGCTGCGCGCGCTGTTCGACCGGATCGCCTGGGATGCGCACGACGCCGGGCGGTAAGCCGCTCGCTGCGCATCGATTCCGTTACGCGACTTCTGCAATACGATGTCGCGCACTGCTATCATTCGCGCCATGCCGCACCCGTGCCAGGGGCGGCGCCTGACTTGCCGCAGCCGTTCGCCGTGCCTGTTCGTGCGCGACGCCGGCCCGGTCCTGCCTGTCAATGACGCGCGACGTCGTTTAGTGCGCATCGCGCAAAGCATGCCGGCTCGGGCGGACGATTCACATATTTGACAGCACCGATCGGCGGAACTTCGTGATAGGTTCGACCATCGGAGTTTTTTGCAAAAACATGCCCAAAGAGGATGAATACATGACCCAGGCCCTGCAGGAACTCGAAGCACAACTTCGGGACCTGAACATCAAGCTGTCGGATGCGAAGCAGAAGGAGAAGCAGGCCGCGCTCGCGGCATTCAAGGAGCAAGTCGAGCTGTTGGGCATTTCGCAGCAGGAAGTGTTGAGCGCGCTCGGCTACATCGTCCAGCGAAAACGCAAGGCGCCTGCCAAGTACTACGATCCGACGACCGGCCGCTCGTGGTCGGGGCGCGGCCCGCGGCCGAAATGGCTCGAAGGCAAGGATCTCGAATCGCTCGCCGTCGACCGCGAGGCCAAGGCCTGGTGGCCCGGCGACGACCAGGGCTGAAGCCGGTCGAGCCGCCCGGCGGCGCGGCGCCGTCCGGCTCGGGCCGGCAGGCCCGCCGGTAACCCCCGTCCGTCAATCTTTTTCATCCGGTGTCCGGCCTGGCCGCGACATCGCCGGCCTCGCCGCCGACACCGGATCGACGTTTCCTCCGTTTTCCCGCCTTGCCTGCCATGTCCCGCTTGCCGTTGCGGCAGCGGCGCCGATGCGCGCCCGCGCCCGTCGTCGGCGCACACAGGCCTTAGAATGTCGCCGGACATTCGTGGCAGGACACCATGGCAGCAAACATGAAATCTTCGACGCTCGACGGCCCGTCGGCCCCGCGCGTGGAGCAGGTCGGGTCGTACGCGTGGAAAGCGCTGGCCGGGTCGGCGATCGGCTATGCGATGGACGGCTTCGACCTGCTGATCCTCGGCTTCATGCTGCCGGCGATCACGGCGGCGCTGCAACTGACGCCCGGGCAGGGCGGCGCGCTCGTCACGTGGACGCTGATCGGCGCGGTCGCGGGCGGCATCCTGTTCGGCGCGCTGAGCGACCGCTACGGGCGCGTGCGCGTGCTGACCTGGACGATCCTGCTGTTCGCGATCTTCACCGGCCTGTGCGCGTTCGCGCGCGGCTTCTGGGATCTGCTGGCCTACCGCACCATCGCGGGCATCGGGCTGGGCGGCGAGTTCGGGATCGGCATGGCGCTCGCGGCGGAAGCGTGGCCGGCGAGCAAGCGCGCCCGCGTGTCGTGCTACGTCGCGCTCGGCTGGCAGGCCGGCGTGCTGCTGGCCGCGCTGCTGACGCCGCTCCTGCTGCTCCACATCGGCTGGCGCGGCATGTTCCTGGTCGGCGTGCTGCCCGCGCTGCTCGCGTGGGCGATGCGCAACAAGCTGCACGAGCCGGCAGCGTTCGTGCAGCGCGCGACGCAGCCGACGTCCAATGCGTTCCGCATGCTCGTCGCCGACGGCCGCACCGCGCGCACGAGTCTCGGCATCGTGATCCTCTGTTCGGTCCAGAACTTCGGCTACTACGGGATCATGATCTGGCTGCCGACCTTCCTGTCGAAGCAGATGGGCTTCTCACTGACGAAGTCGGGGCTGTGGACGGCGGCGACGGTCGTCGGGATGATGATCGGCGTGTGGGTGTTCGGGCAGCTGGCCGACCGCATCGGGCGCAAGCCGACGTTCCTGCTGTACCAGCTCGGTTCGGTCGTCACGGTCATCGCGTATGCGCGGCTGACGGACCCGACGGCGATGCTGTGGGCCGGCGCGCTGATGGGCATGTTCGTCAACGGGATGGTCGGCGGCTACGGGACGCTGATGTCGGAAGGTTATCCGACGGCCGCGCGCGCCACCGCGCAGAACGTGCTGTGGAATATCGGCCGCGCGGTCGGCGGCTTCGGCCCGGTCGCGGTCGGCGCGCTCGCCGCGCACTACTCGTTCCAGACGGCCATCGCGCTGCTCGCCGGGCTCTACGTGCTCGACATGGTCGCGACGTTGTTCCTGATTCCCGAGCTCAAGGGCGTCGAACTCGAATGAGCGTGGCGCTCGCGCGCACCGCGACGATTTCACCGGAAACCACGATGCAACAGAAGAACAGGACGATCGGCGTGATGGGCTCGGGCAAGGAGCCGTGGCTGGCGTTTTCGGAGCCGCTCGGCGCATGGCTCGCACAGGCCGGCTTCAATCTGCTGACGGGCGGCGGGCAGGGCGTGATGCTGGCCGTCGCGCGTGCGTTCGCCGGCGTGCCGGGGCGGGCCGGCCGGTCGATCGGCATCCTGCCGACGCAGGCCGATCCGGTCGCGGGCTTCGTGCCGCTCGACGGCTATCCGCATCCATTCGTCGACATCCCGATCCTCACGCCGCTGCCGCGCCGCGAACCCGATGCCGATCCGCACACGATCAACCGCAACCACGTGAACGTGTTGAGCAGCGACCTGATCGTCGCGTTGCCGGGTGGGCCCGGCACGGCGCAGGAAATCTCGCTGGCGCAACACTGGCGCAAGCCGCTCGTCTGCTTCGGGCCGGACGGCGCGTTTCAGGCGCTCGCGGTCGATGCCGTATGCACGTCGTCGCTCGACGACGTGATCCGGTTCGTGGAGGCGGCGTTTGCGGCGGAGCGCGCGCGGGCGACGAGATAGCTCGCGCGAGCGGCTTCGACGGCGGCGGGTTGCGCTTTCGATGCGGGCGTGCCTGCGGCGCATGCGGCCGCAGGCACGGTTCGGTGCCGTCCACGTCCCGTTTTCAACCGCGCCCACAGCCGGTTCCGCAGCCGGCGAATCTCGTGCGGCATCGGCTTGAGCCGCGTCATCCTGCCCGGCACCTCGTCGGCCGGATACACCAACGGATCGCGCGCGACGGCCGGCTTCACGTACTGGCGGGCAGCCTTGTTCGCGGTCGCGTAGAACGCCGCGTTGGGGATGCCCGCGTTGACCTTCGGATCCTGCCGTAAGTTGATCCATTTCAGCGCCGCGTCGAGGTGGATCAGTTCTGCTTGGGCATCAACAACGAGAGATCTGATTGAACGGGTCCGGTCGCGAGAAGGGATCAACAAATCGGCGAGATATGCCATGAACCATTCCGAATCTTTCCAATCCGAGGTGAGCGTTTTAACGTACTCAGATGATGAGCTGCGGCGGCTAGATGACGAGATGCCCATCCTGGCGGCAATCAAAAGTTTTTTGTCAGGCCTGCCCCCAAGGTGCGGCCGCGACCGACCGAAACCAGTTGCATGCCGTTGAACAGGTTGCCGAAGGTTTCATAGCGTTTGTCGAAAAGATTGCGGCCGAACAGATAGACTTCGAGATCCTTGTTCTTCCATCCAATCCGGGCATTCACCAGGCTATAGGCGTCAAGGTAATAAGATTTGTCGATATCTGCGGTGCGCTTGCCGGTATATTGGTATTGAAGGTCGGCGGAGAGCGTGCCCGGCAAATGAATTGCCTTGGCTGAGGTTTCGTATTGCAGCCCGGCCGTCGCCGTCCAATTCGGTGTGTTCGGAACGGGATTGCCGGTGACCGTATTGACCGCGGCGCCGTTGGCGCCGAGTTCGCTATGGATGTAGCCGACGCCCCCGGAGAAGCTCAAGCCTTCAGCGACGAGCGCGCGCGCCTGCAACTCGAAACCACTGGTCTTGTAGTCCTGGTATGTCGTCCGAAAGGCGCCAAGCGAAGGATCGAGATAGGACATGACACCGTTCTTGATGTCGTTGTGATAGACGCTGGCATCGATCTGAAGACGATGGTCAAGAAGATCGGCCTTGACGCCCGCTTCGTAAGTCCACCCCAAAGCGGCCGGATAGGGGTTGCCCACGATGCCGTCGACCGGATAGCTAAAGAGCGGGTACACCCTTGACGCGTGACCACGAGCCACCGACACGTAGCTTTGAATGTCGTTCGTCCACTTGAAGGACAGGGCTACCCGACCTGTCGGATAGGTTTGCGACGTGGAGTTGGAGCCGGTCAGCGAAGCGAGGCCCAGGGAGTTGTCCTGCTTCATCTCGATATTGTCATGGCTTACCCGACCGCCGATCGAGAACTCCCAGCGGTTCGCAAAGGGGATCGAAACGTCCCCGAACAGTCCTAGATTGGTCGTGTCGAGATTGCTTTTCATCGCGACTGAGCCGGAATACGGAGGCGGCGCGCACTGCGTACTGCTGCACCAGCGTATGCCGTTGGTTCGCATGGCACTGGCACCGACGACCCAGCGAACCGGGGCACCCTCGATTGAATTCAGCCGAATCTCCTGGCTGAAGATGTTCTCCTGATCCGTCGAGTGGCCCACGTTACTGGATGCGGGAAACCCGATCGCGTCATAGACAAGTTTGTCCACGAGATCGAGTTCGCTTTCCAGCTTGTTGTGCTGGTAGGAACTGATGGAAGTGAGCTGGAAATTCTTGAAAAAATGCTCGACGGTCACGGTGGCGCCCGCTTGCGTTGTCTTCAAGTCCGGCTCGGTCAGGATGCCACTGGTCGGAAACTGATTGGCGCTACGCAGGATATAGAGCGGGGAGTTGGCCTGATCATGCAGATAGTTGCCCGTCACTGTGATGAGCGTGTCGTCCAGCCCCGTGAAGCGTAGTCCTCCACGGAATGCACCGATGTCGCGCTTGCCCAGCTTGTCGGTGTAAAGGCTGCGTATATCGCCATTCTCATGGCCGTAACGGATCGCCATCCGTCCGTCAAGTTGCCCGGGCACGATATTGCCGCCAAGAACTGCCTCGCCCATGCGATAGCCGTGTTCGCCGACCTCGGTTGTCACGTGAACATCCCGAGTTCCGTCAGGCTGCTTCGTGACAACGTTGATGGCGCCACCCAGCGTATTGGTTCCCCATAGCGTGCCTTGGGGACCGCGCAGCACTTCGATATGGTCGACGTCAAGCAACATGTTCGACGCGCTCATCATGCTGTTCGGCACACCATCGACATTGAATGCGATCGTGCCATCGGCGTAGTTGGCAGGCGTCCCAAGTGAACTGACACCGCGAATCGAGAACCACTGGGAGCCTGTGGCGCGGCTGACCCATTGGACATTGGGCGAATGGCCGGCGATAGCCACACCCGGATCGAAGGGCGATTCCTTCAAGGTCTTCGCTTGCAGAACCGTGATGCTTTCAGGCACATCCTGAAGGCGTTCGGTCGTTTTCCGGGCGGTGACCGTGACGGGCTCAAGGACGGTGCTCTCTGCGCTCGATGCCGACGTGCCGCTATCCGGCGACTCAGTGGTTGATTGCGCTTGCTTTCCCTCGGTAGCGAACACGTCCGGAGCAGCGACGGCGACGGCTGCGGCAATCGTTGCGTTGAGCAATGTATGTCGGACGGTACGCAAGCCACACGCCGGGAGCCTTTCGCGCATCGCGTCGATCGAGCCTGAACTTCTGCCAAGGGATTGATGAAAGGGAGAGCGACGTACCGCGCATTGCCCTTCAATATGAGGCGTGCTAGACATTAAACGAGACTCATTTGCATTATCGGGACCGTCAATTTACCGATTCGCCGACACACCTCCGTAGCGAGATTTGGCCAATTCCTTGTTCAATCAGGCCAAGTGGATGTCTTTCCATCGAGATGGCCGTATTGCGAAATAAATTGACTAGATTTCGCAATGTAGAAGTGTGGCTGCACGGGTAGGCTGCGCCTCATCGTGGCCTGCCATGCCTGTTCTCTGGCCGGCCGAGTACTTCGTCCTTCCCGAGGAATACCCGTGCACTCACATATCATCGGTAGATCGGCCATGCGCGGCCGTTCAAGCGCCATCTCGAGCCCCTTTGCTCAAGCGGGGCGCGCATGAGCACCGCCGCTCTCTCCCGTACCAAACCCATTGTCATAAGCGTTGTTGGGCTGGCCGTGGTCTTCGGCCTGCTGTATGCCTGGCGCGCTGTTCGAAGCGGCGGCGCGGAACAACAGGCCATGCCGCCGATGCCTGTCTCGACGATCCGCGCAGCGCCACGCAGTGTGGCCGACGAGTGGCAGGCCGTTGGCAGCCTGCAAGCCGTGCATGAAGTGCTGCTGGCTCCCGATACCTCGGGGCGGGTGACCGCCGTCAATTTCAACGCAGGCCAGTCCGTGAAGGAAGGGGCGGTGCTGATTCAGCTCTACGATGCCCCCGAACAAGCGGATCGTGCCGCCGCCGTGGCCAAAGCCGATTTCGCCCAGTTGCAACTCAGGCGTTCGCAAGCGTTGGCACCTACCGGCGCGGAACCGCGCGAATTGCTCGAACAACATAAGGCGGACGCTGCCCAGACTGCCGCGGCAGTCCGGCAACTGGACGCACGCATTCAGCAAAAGGCGATTCGCGCGCCGTTCTCCGGTCAGTTAGGTATCCGACGGATCAACCTGGGTCAGTATCTCAATGCCGGTGACGCGATCGCCACGCTGACCCAGCTCGACCCGCTCTATGTCAACTTCACGTTGCCGCAGCAGGACATGCCCAGGCTGACGTCGGGCGCACCGGTTCAGGTCACGGTGGATGCTGTGCCGGGGAGGGTGTTCACCGCCAGGATCAGCGCCATCGAACCGCGTATCGATGGAGAAACCCGCAATGTGGCCGTTCAGGCGCTGTTGCCCAATGCCGACCGGGTGCTGAAACCCGGGATGTACGTGACGGCGCGGCTGGTATTGCCTGCCACGACCGACAATATCGTATTGCCGCTGACGGCGATCCAGACTTCGGCCTCTGGTGACAGCGTGGTGGTCGTGAAAGGGGCCGACGCGCAGGGAGTCGGCAAGGCGATTGCCGTGCCGGTCGTCACCGGCCGCCGGCTCGGGGAGGAGGTTCTCGTATCCCAAGGCGTCAAGCCTGGCGACATCGTGGTGATGGCTGGCCAGAACCGTCTTCCGCCCGGTGCGACCGTAAAAATCAACGGCACGCCCCCTTCGGCAACGGCGACACCTGACGCCCCGGCCGTTGTGTCCTCCAGCGCCAGCGCGCGGTAAAGGAAACCACGCCATGCGCTTTACAGACATCTTCATCCGTCGACCCATCCTGGCACTGGTCGTCAGCCTGCTCATTCTGCTGATGGGTGCCACGTCGATTTTCCTGTTGCCGGTGCGGCAATACCCCTATCTCGAAAACGCCACCATCACGGTCAGTACCACGCTGCCCGGGGCAACCCAGGACGTGATGCAGGGTTTCGTGACCACGCCGATCGCGCAGTCCATCGCCACGGCCAGCGGTATTGAATACCTGAGTTCGACCACCACGCAAGGCAAGAGCGAGATCAAGGCGCGATTGGTGCTCAACGCCAACGCTGATCGCGCGATGACCGAAATTCTTGCCAAGGTGCAGCAGGTCAAGTACCAGTTGCCGGCGGGCATTACCGATCCGGTCATCAGCAAGTCCACCGAGGGCGGTACAGCGGTGCAGTACATCGCCTTCTACAGCAAGACGCTGTCGATCCCGCAAGTGACGGATTTCGCATCGCGGGTTGCGCAGCCTCTGCTCACCAGCATTCCGGGGGTGGCCTCGGCGGACGTCTATGGCGGCCAGACGTTGGCCATGCGCATCTGGATCGACCCGGTGAGGTTGGCCGCGCGCGGGCTGTCGGCCGGCGAGATATCGGCCGCGCTGCGCGCCAACAACGTGCAGGCCGCGCCGGGCCAGCTCAAGAGCGCGCTGACCGTCACCAACATCAGCGCCGCCACCGATTTGCGCAGCGTCGAGGACTTCCGCCAGATGGTCGTGAAGTCGAGCCCCGGCGGTGGCGTCGTGCGGTTGTCGGATGTCGCCACCGTGGAAATAGGCGGCCAAAACTACAATAGCCTCTCGTTCGCTACCGGCATACCCGCGATCTTCGTCGCCATCCAGCCCACGCCGGCCGGGAACCCGCTGGAGATCGTCAAGCAGGCCAACGAACTGCTGACCAGGATTCGTGCAATGGCGCCCCCGGGACTGACGGTAGCGCCGAACTACAACGTAGCGCGCTTCGTCAATGCTTCGATCGAGGAAGTGAAACACACGCTGGTGGAAGCCATCGTGATCGTGATCGCGGTGATCTTCCTGTTCCTCGGCACGTTCCGCGCGGTGATCATTCCGGTCGTCACCATTCCGTTGTCGCTGGTCGGCACCGCTGCGTTGATGCTGGTCTGCGGTTTTTCGATCAACCTGTTGACCCTGCTGGCGATGGTGCTGGCGATCGGTCTGGTGGTGGACGATGCCATCGTCGTGGTGGAGAACATCCATCGACACATTGAGGAGGGGCTGACGCCGGTGCGCGCGGCCCTGCTCGGCGCACGCGAAATCGTCGGGCCGGTGATCGCCATGACTATCACGTTGGCGGCGGTCTATGCGCCAATCGGCATGATGGGTGGACTGACCGGCGCGCTGTTCAAGGAGTTCGCCTTCACATTGGCCGGCTCGGTCATCGTCTCCGGCGTGGTCGCGCTGACGCTCTCGCCGGTGATGAGCTCGATGCTGCTCAGTTCCAGGCAGGGAGAGGGGCGGCTGGCGAAGCGGGTCGAACACTACATGGAAGGGCTGACGGCGTTCTACGGGCGCCTGCTGGCCCGCACGCTCGCCGCTCGCGGTGCGGTGCTGCTGGTTGGTGTGGCCGTGCTGGCCGCCATCGCGGTGCTGTTCACCGGCACCCGCCGCGAACTGGCGCCGACCGAGGACCAGGGCGCCGTCATCGTCGTCACCAAGGCCCCGCAATATGCCGGCGTCGGCTACACCGCCCGCTATGCTCAGCAGATCGAAAAGCTGTTCGAGCAGATTCCCGAGTTCGACAGCAGCTTCATGAACATCGGCGACTCCGCCGGTGGCCAGAACATGATGCTCGGTGGCGCGATCCTCAAGGACTGGTCGAAGCGCAAGCGGTCGGCCACCGAGATCCAGGGGCAGATTCAAGCCGCCGGCGGCGCCATCGACGGCGAGACGTTGACCGCCGTGCAGTTGCCCCCGCTACCGGGTTCCAGCGGCGGCCTGCCGGTGCAGATGGTGCTGCGCTCGCCTGACGACTTCAAGACGCTGTACGAGACCGGCGAGAAGATCAAGGCAGCGGCCTATGCCAGCGGTCTGTTCCTCTACGTGCAGAACGACCTGTCCTACGACAGCCCGCAGGCACACATCACGATCGACAATGCGAAGGCCAGCGAAATGGGGGTGACCATGCAGTCTGTCGCCGATACCCTTGCCGTGCTGGTCGGCGAAAACTACGTCAATCGCTTCAACTTCCACGACCGCTCCTACGACGTGATCCCGCAAGTGCGCGGCGCCGAGCGTATGACACCGGAAGACCTCGGGCGCTTCTATGTCAAAACGACCTCCGGCGCACTGGTGCCATTGTCGACCGTGACGCATGTCGAGATGCGCCCGCAAGCGAACCAGCTCACCCAGTTCGGCCAGATGAATTCGACCACGCTCGAAATGCTGCCGGCGCCGGGCGTGAGCATGGGCGAGGCTGTGAAGTTCCTGCAATCGCAGCCGCTGCCGCCCGGCACCAGTGTGGACTGGCTCAGCGACAGCCGCCAGTTCGTGCAGGAAGGCAACCGCCTGCTGGTCTCCTTCTGCTTCGCATTGGTGGTGATCTTCCTGGTGCTGGCCGCGCAATTCGAGAGCCTGCGCGATCCGCTGGTGATCCTGGTGACGGTGCCGCTGGCGGTCTGCGGCGCGCTGGTGCCGCTGTGGCTGGGTTTTGCCACGCTCAATATCTACACGCAGATCGGATTGGTCACCTTGATCGGCCTGATCTCGAAGCACGGCATCCTGATGGTCACTTTCGCCAACCATATCCAGCACCACGAAAACCTGAGCCGCATCGAGGCGATCGAGAAGGCGGCGGCGGTGCGGATGCGTCCCGTGTTGATGACCACCGCGGCAATGGTCGCCGGCCTTGTGCCGCTGTTGTTTGCAGACGGCGCAGGCTCGGCCAGCCGGTTCTCCATCGGCATCGTGGTGGTGATGGGCATGATGGTCGGCACCTTCTTCACACTGTTCGTACTCCCCACCATCTACAGTTTCATCGCCAAGGATCACCGGGGAACAGCGGAAAGTTCTCGCGCCCGTGAACTCGCTACTGCGGAGGCTCCCGATGTCGCTCTTTAAACCGGTTCCCGCGATGCCTGTTGTGTCGCGTCCGGCGACGCTTCCCTCTCCACGCGCAGCCTTCTTGGCGATGGCCGTTGCCGTTATCACCGCAGGTTGCGCCAGCGGCCCCGATTACCACGCGCCGGCCTTACCGGAAACCGCAGCAGGCCCGTTCGTCAGTCACCCGTCCAATACGGATGTTGCCGAAGCACTGCCCGCGAACTGGTGGAAGCTGTATGACGACCCCGCGCTCGACAAGCTGGTGCAGGAAGCCTTGTCGGCCAATCCCAACCTGCGCGTGGCGATGGCCAACCTCGATCGCGCGCGGGCCATCTACACGGAAGCGCGCAGCGGGCAATTCCCTTCGACCCGTATGTCAGGAGGCGTGGGATACGGGCGCGATCAGACCACGTGGTCCGGCACCGGCCAGGCCCCCGCGCAATGGAGCTACAGCGCTGGCCTCGACGTCTCCTATGAACTCGATCTGTTCGGTCGGGTCAGGCGCGACATCGAGGCTGCTCGCGACGACACCGATGCAATCGCCGCCGCCTACGATGCCGCCAGGGTAGTTGTTGTTGCGGAGACGACGCGGGCCTATGTGGACGCCTGCAGCTACGGTGAGTCCATCGGCGTGGCGCGCTCGTCCGTCGAACTGGCACAGCGCAGCCTGGATCTCATCGACAGCCAGGCGCGCGCGGGCTCGGCGTCGCATCTGGATGTGGAACGGGCGGGTGTCACGCTGGCCCAGGCCCAGGCCGCCTTGCCGCCCTTGCAAGGCCAGCGCGAAGCCGCACTGTTCGAGCTGGCCGCGTTGACGGGGCGCACGCCCTCGCAAGTGCTGGAACCGGCGCGTGCCTGCACCAAGGCTCCCGAGATTTCCGGTGCGTTGCCGGTCGGCGATGGCACGGCGCTGCTGCGCCGTCGTCCCGACGTGCGGCAGGCCGAGCGCCAACTGGCGGCGGATACCGCCCGCATCGGCGTGGCCGTGGCGGATCTCTATCCACGTGTCACGCTGGGCACCTCGGGTAACTACCTGCGCAACGACTACCTGAAAGGCAATCGCACCTTGTCCTTCTCTTTCGGGCCGCTCATCTCGTGGACGTTCCCCAACATGATGGTGGCTCGCAGTCGCATTGCGCAGGCGAAGGCACAAAGCGCGGCGTCGCTGGCCAGCTTCGACGGTGCCGTGCTGAATGCACTGAAAGAGTCGGAGCAATCGTTGAGCGCCTATGGCGCGGCGATGCAGCAGCGCGATGCGCTGGCAGAGGCGCGTGACCGTGCCGAGAATGCCTTCCGGCTGGCCGACCAGCGTTACCGCGCCGGCTCCATCAGCTACCTCGACGTGATCGTGGCACAGACCGGTCTGATCGACGCGAAAGCCCAGGTGGCCGCTGCTGACCAGCGAGTCGGTTCTGCGCGAGTCAGCGTATTCAAGGCGCTTGGCGGTGGCTGGGAACAGGCCAGTACGCAGTAATGCTCGAGGGCATCGGCGCGTGGGCGATCTCACCGTCGCGCCGATGTCTGATGCCAACCATTAGCCACGCGGCTCCGCGTTGTCGCGAACGACCGGAGGTCCGGCATAGCGAAGGAAGACGGATATGGACCCGCACGACGACCCGCCTCGGATCATTGACCTGATTACATCATTCGGCAGCAAGAGCCCGCCGTCTGGCAAACACACGATGAAGCACACCACAGCAGCCTGTCCGGCGACCACACCGCCGATGTCGTCTCAGGAACAACGATTGGCGGCCAGCCGACTGCGACCGACGATCGCTCGTACCCGTGTCCTGTCCGTACTGGAACAGGCGGCGCCGCGCTGTCTCGATGCCAGTCAAATGTATCGCATCCTCTGCACGCAACTCGACAGCCTCAAACCGGCCTCGATCTACCGTGCGCTGAATGATTTATGGACCTCCGGCTTGCTGGTCCGTACGGAGGGCGCACAAGGCCGCGCACTCTACGCGCTCAAGCCGGACAGGAAGAACCTTCAGAACGACACCGTGCGCTGCCACTGTGGCGCGCGGTTGGTTTTTATCGAGGACCGGGCTTTGCACGAGCATCTTCGATCGCTGGCGACCAAGGAAGGCTTCGATCTCGACAAGGAGCCAGCTTTTACCATCACCGTGACGTGTGCGGAATGTCGGTCGTTCCGCAGGAGAAGAGAGTAGGCGACTTTAAACCGAGGTCGCCCGATCTGACGGCGGCTCGCCGCTTTTTGCTGCCAAGCGTCCATGCTCGGTGGACGACGGCACGCTCCCGTCAAGGTGAGACTTAATCGGGAAGCATGATGCCGCGTACGGCGGCAGACTGCGCGGTTGTCGTTCGATCGGAAAGGTATCGTGCTGGCGGCTTGCCTACCGCCTTGCGGAACATGGTGATGAATCCGCTGGCATTTTCGTAGCCCAGTTCCAGCGCCACCGTTTGCACGCTTTCGCCGATGGTCAGGCGTTGAAGCGCAAGGATCACATGCAATTGCCGGCGCCAGCGTCCGAAGCTCATGCCGATTTCGTGCAGCAGAAGCCGGCTCATGCTTCGTTCGCTCATGCCAATGCGGGTAGCCCAATCGCCCTTTGAGGTTTTGTCGGTAGGATCGGCCAACAGCATTTCCGCGAGTCGGCGCAATCGCGGATCACGCGGCATCGGCAAATGCAGGTCTTCTACCGGCGCCGCCGCCAACTCATCTAGCAACGCGGCAATCAGTCGGTCTTCCCGGCCGCCCGACGGGTATGACGCGGGGAAGCCGGCCACCTTCAGAAGCAACTCGCGCAACAATGGCGAGACGGAGATCGTGCAGCAGGTTTTCGGAAGATCCGGTGCGGCATCAGGCTCCACGAACAGGCAATGACATTCGGTTTCACCGGATCCCCGTGCCGAGTGGGGCAAGTCTCCCGGTATCCATACCGCGCATTGCGGCGGCACGATCCAGACACCGTTTTCGATTTCGCAGTTGAGGATGCCACGGACGGAGTAAAGCAGTTGCGCCCTGCGGTGCCGATGCCTCGCATGTTCCCAGCCCTTGGCTACCGACATGGCACTCAGGGCGACAACGGGACGGGGCAGGTTGTCCACGTCCTTGGCCACGGTCGGATCGGTGATGGCAATGCTTGACATGATGCGTATCGGGCTTCGGATCCAAGATGAGGCGCTGGCCTAATTGAAAAACATTATGGCCAACTTGTGCAATGACGTCCAGCCATTCCGTCGGTATCGTGTGATTGACCATGCTGGTCGTTCTGCTCGCCAGGGCTATTGCGCTTCCGGTCCGGAGGGGTATCCCATTTTCTTGACGAGGTAGGGCCGCCAGCTATTTCCCGTGAAGCGCCGAAGGAGTATTGGCATGTTGATTGACGCCTCGAAGTTCCCCTTGGTCTGGATGCGGCTGAACGCGCCAGGCACCGACCCCGCAGCCTCGCCTTTTGCCGAGTTCGAGGGATTGCTCGCACGGAAGGAAGTTTTCGTTTTACTCAACGACGAGGGGCTTGATCAAGGCGAACACGAACATTCGCCGGAAGAAAGGAAGCAAACCTCGCTTTGGATGAAACGCCACAAGAGCGAATTGCGAACCTTCGTCAAGGCAGGGATCTACATCGAACCGAATACCGCCAAGCGACTGGCGGCCAAGGCGTTCGCTCTGGTCTACGAAAAATTTTGGGGCTATCCCATGCTCACGGTTGCGACGAAAGACGAGGCGCTGGCCCTGGCGCGGAGGTTGTTGCTGGGCGAGCAAACGGATGCATGGTCGCACTAGGCCCGACTAACTGAGGGCGGTCGGTATCGGTGGACGGCAACGCGTTAAGCGGCGGTACGGTCACCGAAGAAATGAGGCAGGTCATGGCATCGAAACCCGTCGAAACCCGGAACGTCGTCTCCGTCGGAAGCAAGATCCGATCGCTGCGCCAGCGCCAGGGCCGCACGCTGGATGACATCGCGATCGTCTCACATCTTTCGAAATCCTTTCTTTCTCAGGTCGAGCGAGATCACGCCAGCCCGTCGATCACTTCGCTCGCGAGCATCGCGAAAGCGCTGGGCGTGTCCGTCAGCTATTTCGTCGATACGCCGACCGAGGAAGGCCGTGTGCGCCGCCATAAGGATTTGCAGTACTTCGCCTTCGCCGGTTCAGCCGATCTGCTCGCGCGCCTGTCGAATCAGTCGGGCGGCCGCCAACTCGAAGCGATTCTCGTGCGCATGCCTCCCGGCGAGCGACCAAGCAAAGTGACCACGCACGCATGCGAGGAATTCGTGCATGTGCTCAGTGGTGAAGTGACGATCACGCTCGAAGGCAAATCGTTCGTGCTCGGCGCAGGCGACAGCGCGCACTATGAATCGACAATTCCGCATCTCTGGACCAACACGCGCGACGACGAAGCCGTGCTGGTCTGGGCCGGCACGCCGCAGCTGCTCTGACTGGCGCGCGGCGCGGCAGGACTTGCTTGCGCGTGAGGCGACGTCCTAAAGAGCTCGACCTTGCCTGGCAAGATGATGATGGGGCGGCTCAATATGCAGTCGCCGAGTCCAGTGCGAGGGGAGAAAGTGTCCAATCCCGAGCGGCTATCGGCGGGTGCCTGGGGGGCGTTGATCCAGATCGACGGCTGCGATCATCGATGGTGCGAGGAACGGGCGCCGGCCTGCACGCTGCTGGTGTACGTCGACGACGCGACGAGCCGGCTGACGATGTTGCACTTTACGCAAACCGAATCGACCTTCGGCTACTTCGAAGCGACACGAGCGTACATCGAATGGCACGGCAAATCTGGGGCGTTCCACAGCGACAAGGCCGCTGTGTTCCGCAATGTGAAGTCAGGTAAGACCGGTACCGACCGGAGCACGCGTTCGGCCGTCGACGTCGCCCGCGATCAGAAGCGGTATCCGACCGAAAGGAACGTCACGATCGGATTGACCCGGAATTTGCTGGTGCTCGTGACCGTGCCGACGGACGACCGGGTCGTCAGCGTGGCGCGTGTCGATACCCACGAATACGCCACCGACGCGTTGATCGACCAGCGAGAGTCGATGTTGTAGGTCAGGCCGCCGCTGACGACGGGCGCAAAGGACTTGCTGAGCGACACGGACGTCGGCCCCCCGAGCGCTGTCCCAGCGGTCGGCGAAAAATAGATCTGCCCGGTGGAGACAGGATTGCTCAGCTTGATGTTGCTGAACCACGTATAGGTGACGCCGGCGCCCAGATACGGCCTGAACCGCGCATTCGGCTGGCCGAAATAGTAGTTGAAGAGGATCGCGGGACTCCACGCGCGTGCAGTGCCCAGTTCCCCGATACCGCTGAGCGTGCCCGCACCGTTCAGGCGCCATGTCGGCGGAACGCCCATGACCATCGTCGCCGCGATATGGTCGGTCAAGAAGTACGTTGCGGTCAGCCCGAACGTATCGCCGCTTGCGATCTCCCCACCGCTGCCGGTCATCACTTGTGACCGGCCGAGCGCATTGACGGTCAGCGGATCAGCCGACCCCTGCGGGGCAAAGTGCGACCAGCCGGCATTGACTACCCACTGGCCGGCTGATTGCGCGTGCGCGCCAGAGATGGCCGCGAGCAGTACGACGGTTCCTGCGCTCATTCGTTTCATGATTGTCTCCAGATTTTGGTGTTTGTGTTCAGGAATCGTGAAACCTGTCTTCATCCCCGTGCGCCAGACGTGACGCGCGGGCGGGTCCTGCGCGGATGAAGCGCGACGCCAAGGGCATCGGGTTCTTCTTCGGTAATCAAAAGATCTTTCAGTAATTTCGGATTCCGAACATATTTGTTTAATCCAACGTCAAGCATTCCGAGAATCGACAGTCACTGATGTTCGGGTTCGACCGACGTCGAAAAGGCAAACGGGAAGCGACCCATCACCGTATGGGTCTTCGCTATCTGCGCGCGATCGCTCAGCGCCACATGCAAGGCGAGCCCGCACGACGGGTCGTCCGCCATGCTCACTCGGGCACCCTCGATGCCGGCATCGTTCAGCGCGGCGATCAGCGCGTCGAGCGTCTCCCGTCGTTTGAGTTCGGGCTTGAAGATCTTGCCGACCGCCGTGAGCGGCATTGCCTCGACGATATGAATCCGCTTCGGTAGCGCGGCACGCTCGCCGATCAAGCCGCGTATGAATGTGTCCAGCTCCGTCTCGGTTGCGGTTGCGCCGGCTTTCAACTGCACGTACGCGACGGGCAGCTCGCCTGCATGCACGTCGGGACGTCCGATTGCCGCAGCGATTTGCACTGCCGGGTGGCGGTGCAGCGGCTCTTCGATCGTCGCCGGATCGATGTTGTGACCGCCCCGGATGATGAGTTCCTTGCGGCGGCCCGTGAGCCAGAAGTAGCCCTGCGCATCGCGCCGCGCGAGATCCCCGGTGTTGAGCCACTGCCGGCCGTCGTCGAGATCGAGCCACAAGCTCTTGTTCTGATCTTCCTGAAGATAGCCCGCGAAAACGTTCGGCCCGGAAATCGTCAGCACACCGACTTCGTTCTCGACGCAATCGCGCACGTAGCGGCCGGCGTCGTCGAGTATCACCGCCTTCATCATCTGGCCGGGGATGCGCAAACCGATCGAACCGAGACGCCGTTCGCCGCCCGGCGGATTGACGCTGCTTACGCATGCGCCCTCGGTGAGCCCGTAACCTTCGAGGATCCGGACCCCGGTGCGATCCTGGAACGTGCGGAATACTTCCACGGGCATCGGCGCGGCACCGCAGAGCCCATACTCGAGCGAGTCGATATTCCAGCCGTCGACGGGCACGTCGAGCAATGCCGAATACAAGGTCGGTACCGCGCTGAAGAAATTGATCCGGTGTTGCTCGACGATTTCCCAGAATCGTTTGACGACTCCGTCGCCGCGATAGCCCTGTGGCGTACCGAGCACCACATGTGCGCCGCGCGAGAACGGCACCAGGCCGGTTGCCAGCACGGCATTGACATGGAACAGCGGTAGTCCGCAGAAAACGGTTTTCCCCGGGCCCATCCCGGTACCGACGACCTGCCCGACGCTCCAGGCATTGGCCACCTCGTTGCCGTGCCGGCGAATCGCGATTTTCGGCAATCCCGTCGTGCCTCCCGTGCAGAAGTAGGACGATATGTCGTCGGCTTCGAAACGCCGTGAGGCCAGCAGCGCATCACCGGATTCGCGCGCCATCGCAGCGTCGAAATCGTGGATCGCGATGTGGCGCGGAACGGCGCCGCGCAGACCCGCGCGCCCGTGCAGCCGTTTGCATTCGCGGCGCCCCATCACGCGCGCCGCCATTCGGCGCCAACCCCGCACGCGCTCGGCCAGATCGATCAGGACGAGGCTTTGCAGCGACGGCACCTGGCTGAGGATGGGCTGGATCTTCGACCAGATATCCGTTCCCGGAAAGGGCGTCAGCGTCACCAGCACTTTTGTGTGTGCGGCCTTGAGCAGCGATGCGATTGCCGGCCCCTCCAGCAACGGATTGATGGCGCATACGATCCCGGCCGCTTCGCCTCCCCAGATGACGAAATGCGTCTGCGGCAAGTTCGGCAGCACGTAGGCAACCACCGAGTGGCGATCGATGCCCAGGCGCGAAAACATGTTCGCGGTCCGGGTGATATCCCGCATAAGCTCCGAATAAGTCCAGCGCGATGGCTTGCGATGATCGTCGGCGCGCAGGAAAAACGACAAGGCCGGCGCGGTCGGGTCGATCGCCGCACCACGGCCGATCATCTCGTAGGTGCTGGCTGGGAGGTCGGCGGGCGGCCCCTGGTTTTCGATCCGCAGCACGTCCGCTTCGGTTGCGATGGCGTTCATGCGAGCTGGTCCACGATTCGGTTGCGTTGCACACCGAGGTCAATCGCCCCGTCCCTGCTCCGGATCCGTGATTCGACCAGATCCCCGGCCTTCAGATACTGCGGACGCGCGGCCTGAACCTTCGTGAAAATCCGCCACTTCACGTGCTCGGGCAGCAACGCGGCAATTCGTTGCTTCGCCGGCGACGGAATGCTGAGCGCGCATCCGGAAGGCGTGCCCGTTGCAAGCAAGTCACCGGCGTTCAGATCCTGAACACCCGAAAGCTCGGTGAGTGTTTCGGCTGGACCGTATACGAGGTTCCCGGTCGAATCGCTCTGCCGGACTTCCCCGTTCACGGTCAGTGTCAGCGTCAGCGTGCGCAGCCGCGCGATATCGCTTGCCTCCAGCAGGCACAGATACGGCCCCACCGGCCCGAACGTTCGATAGCTTTTCCCTTTGTAAAACTGCATCTGGGGAATCTGGATATCGCGTGCGGAATAGTCGTTGACGATCACGAGGCCGGCCACGTACTCGTGCAGGTTCTGTTCCGTGATGGCTTGCCGGGACGTGATATCGCGGCGAAGCACGAGCCCCAGTTCGATCTCGTAATCCAGAAACTGCACATGTTGCGGCCGGATGACGTCGGAATCGGCGGCGACGATGCAGCCGGTCGCCTTCGTGAAGATCATGTTGAATGACTTCGCGTCCGGATTCATGCCGGACTCGATCATGTGCTGGCGATAGTTGGCGCCCTGACAAACGAACTGTTGATTGTGCGTGACCGGCGACAGCCACTCCACGTCCGACTCGGGAATCGTTTCTCCGCCGAGCGCGGCGAGTTCATCGATCCGATGTGCCCGCACGAATTCGCCGGTCGTCGGGTAGTCGCCCGGTATCGGTGTGATCCGGTGATTCGTCACCACGCCCCATTGGGCGCGCCCCTGATGCCGATAGTGCAAGACGTGCAATGCCATGAAGATGCCTCGAACAGGTCTGAGTGAAGATGAAAGTCACGCAAACAGTTTCGCGAGCGTGCGCAGCTTCGCGAAGGTGACGTCCGGACTGGTCCGGAGGTTTCGGATGAGCGATGCGATGCTTGCGGCAGTGATCTTCGGTTTGGTGAAGCTGCGCGGCATCCGGGGGCCCCACTGCGACATCGCTTCACGGCTGACTTCGTGGATGCCCGTGGCCACGTCCGCCGTGAACATGTCCCCATCGCAATAGTGTTCGTGCTTGTCGCCCCAAGGATCCTGCCAATAGTCGAAGACCTGGCTACCGAGAATGTGGCGCCCCATCCCCCATGCGTGCGTCCATCCTTTGTCGCTCAGCAGACGCTGCCCGATCCCCACCGCGTCCGCGTCAACCAGCTCGAATGCCGAGTGGCTGTAGAGCGCTGCGAATCCCTGTGCCAACGCGAGGGTATGGTGATCCGCGGGTATCGCCCCGCGATCGAGTCGCAGGAACGCGACGGCGGGCGATCCATCAGGCAACACCTGAACGTCGCTCGGGATGAAGCCGAAGTGAGACGTGTACCACGCACAGGTCGCCTGGAAGTCGGCGAGTTCGAGCACGACATGACCGAGGCGAATCACTTCCGGCACCTCCGGCGGCGGACGCTGGGTATCGTTCACACGAACGATGGAATCGGGCGAGTTGAACGGTAACGCCGACCGGTGCGGCAGGGCGCCGGCCCGCGCTTGTCCCGCGACTGCGTCAACACGAAAACCCGATGGATCGACGAGCGTGACTCGATGCCCGCCGCCGGGCCACGGTGACGGCTCCACGTCCGATGCGCCCGGCACGTGGGCAAGCTTTCGCAGTGCGTCGATGTCGTCAACTTCAAGCCCGAAGCCGACGAAACGGTTTTTTTCAGCGCGCCGGACGACGTAGCAGAACGGCGTGGCGGCGGTGCCCCGGAGGAACAGATATTCGCCGTCACGGGATACGGTCCGCAGGCCGAAATCGTTGAGAAATCGTTCGGCCCGTTCGAGATCGGGACGCTCGAACATCAAATAGGACAGTGCCCGAGCCTTCGTCGTTGGTCGGGGGTTCCGTGCGGGTTGTGCAGTCGTGAGCTTCATGGGGGCCTCAGGAAGTCGGCTGGGCAATGTGACCGGATAGCGACGACAAGGAGGTGCGCGCACCCAGCAATTGCAGGGATTCGAGAACGAGGCGGGTCGAGTCGGCCACCGGGCCTTCGTGCAGGACCGTTTTGTCCGGCCGAATCACGGCCGCCCAGCCAAACCGCACGACACCCGGCATGAACGTGCCGTCCAGGTCCTCCCAGCCGTCGTTCTCGATGCGATGAAGGCGCTGCCCGCGGTGCACGACTTGCACCACGACACCACCCGCCGCAATCAACGCGGCTCGCGCGCCGGCGTCGAGTTCGACGTCTGGATCCCGTCCGAATCCGATCAACGCAAGACCGCTGCCGAACACGTCGTCGCTCAGGCGGATCGCCCCATCGTGCTTGCGCAGCCATCCCTGCGGAAGCACGGCGCCGCGCACGAGCCGCGTGGTCGAGCAGCCGGGGACGAACAGGCCTCTGCGGAACGCATTCTTCGGCTTGATCCCGAGCTCGTCGAAGTGATTCCGTAGCGGCGGAACGAGCCGCGTCAATCGCATCAGACCGTGCGTGAACAACGCGATCCCGGCATTTCGTGGCATCACGAGCTTCCCCATGAATTTCGCGACGCCGATCATTGCCTTGGCATGAGGTCGGCGTTCCTGATCATAGGAATCCAGAATTTTAGGGGTTGCTTGGCCATTGACGACCCACGCCAGTTTCCAACCGAGATTCGCGGCATCGCGCAGGCCGGCGACGAGCCCCTGGCCGACGAACGGCGGAGTGATGTGGGCGGCGTCGCCCGCTAGGAAAACGCGTCCTTTGCTGAAGGTCCTGACGGTTCGGGCATGAAAACGGTACACGGCCTTGCGTTCGATCACCATGTCCTGGATGCCGCCCCACGGTGCGAGCAGTTCGCGGATGCGTTCGTCGGATTCCATCTCCTCTCGCGTCTCGTCGGGATGGAGCATGAACTCCCAACGCTCGCGCCCGCCGGGAGCGGTCATATGAGGCGTCGGCCGCCGGTGGTCGCAGAGGAACTCGACATGGTCGATCGGTCGGCGCACGTTTCGCGCGTCGACGATCAACCAGTCTTCCGCGAACGTCTTGCCCTTGAACTCCTGTCCGATCAACTGGCGCACGATCGAGCTGGCACCGTCGGCGCCGACGACGTAGCGGGCGCGCACGACGTGCCGCACGCCCTGCGCGCTGTCGAGCGTGGCGGCGACGTGATCGGCGTTCTCGTCGAGCGAGACGAGCGTTACACCGAGCGCCATTCGGGCGGTGCGGTGTGCGGTCAGTCGGGCGCGCAAGCATCGCTCGAGGTCCGGTTGATAGAACGTCACAAGCTTCGGATGGCCATCGATGCTCCCGAGCGTATTGATGCGCCCGAACTCGCCGAACCACGGCGAGCGCATCCGGACGTACGGAATCGCCACCGTATCGAGGTCGGCTTCGTTCACCCCGACGTACTGCAGGATGCGAAGCGCATCGTTGTCGAGCGCGATCGCACGCGGCGCCATGAAGATCTCCGCCGCCCTGTCGACGACAAGCACGCGCACGTCGTCCCGGCCAAGCAACGCGCCGATCGTCGCGCCGACGGGACCGCAGCCCACGACCAGCACGTCGACGTCCGACGGCAAGTCGCGCCCGCCGGCACGGCTCGCGGTGTCGTTGCCTTCATGGACGCCCGACTCGCACGTCAGTTTTGTCTCCGCCACCGTTCTGTCTCCCATTCTTCAGGCAGGCCGCTGCAGGCTGCCTTGATGACATTAAAATCATAACTGATGATTTTGTCAATTTTGATGTTCGAACGTATACTCGAAACATCGAACCTACGCGCACGCCGATGCCCAGCACTTCTTCCCGTCGCACCAGAACACCGTCGCCGGCCGTCTCGAACGGGCAAGCGCCGTCAGGCCCCGAGGTTCGCGAGCCTCGAGGCGCGCGTCGAAAGCGCGAGACGCGGGCGCGCCTGCTGGATGCCGCCTTCGTACTCATGGCGCAAAAGGGGATGGAAGGCGTCGCGATCAATGAAATTACGGAAGCCGCGGACGTGGGGTTCGGCTCGTTCTATAACCACTTCGAATCGAAAGAAGCGATTCATGCCGCGGTTCTGGAAATCGTGTTCGAGGAGTTCGCGGATACCCTGGACCGCATCGCCGCCAACCTCACCGACCCTGCCGAGATCATTTCGGTGTCGTTGCGTCATACTTTGCTGCGAGCCAGAGGTGAACCGGTTTGGGGACAATTTCTCCTCCGCGAAGGGCTGTCGATGCGAGCACTCAGCCGCGGCCTCGGACCTCGGTTGTTGAGGGATATCCAGAAAGGGATCCTCGCCGGGAGATTCTCGGCAAATGACCCGCTGATGAGCGTTGTCACGGTCGGCGGCGCGGTACTGACCGCCATTGCAATCGAATTACGATTCGATGCAGACGAGAAGCCCGTCACCGACATGTTGAACATGATCGGGTACAGTCAGAACGGCTTTGCCGAGCGCGCAGCGTCATCCCTTTTGCAGACGCTCGGTGTGCCGCGAACTGAAGCGATGGAGATTGCGAATCGTCCCCTGCCGCTCGCTGTGACGTCAGCGCCCCAGGCGTCGCCAGCGCGTGAGCTGTGAGCGTGAAGGGGGTGTTTCTCGACGCAGGAGGTCTGGCCGTCGGCACAACGCTGCCGATGGGGGCGAGTGATTTCGTGAAGTTGGTGGAGCGGGTTGGGGGGCGGTAGGGACGCGGTGCTGACTTTTCGGGGCCGATCGCGATGAACGAGCGCCACCGGGGTGATCCCGGTATCGGTGGCGCTCATTGAATAAGCCTCGTCAACCGAAGACCCCGCCGGTTGAGCTACCGGCCATTCCCGCTGAACTGCCCGAGCAATTCGGCAGCGACCCGATGACGGCCGAAGCCCTCCATGCCGCGACGCTGGCGCTGAAGAACGCGGCGGCTGTGCACCGCCGCCTCAATCGGCGCCGATCTTGTCTTCGGCGTACACGAGTTGCTGCAGGCGCGCGGCGGCTTCATCGCGCATCTCGATCGAAACCTGCGGCGGCACGCCGGAAACATCCGCTGGCGCGTAAAGCGCGCCGATCAGCGGCGGCTGGGCGGCGATGAACGCGCGCCATTTCTGCGACGACGCGCGCATCGCTTCGCGCGATGCACGCGGCAGGCGGCGTTCGATCGCGGCCGTCACGTCGTCGATATCCTGCAGGTACAGCGGCGCGGCCTGCGCCGCGCAGCGGCCCTTTGCGTCGAGATCGGCGAGCGCCGCGCAGTGCGCCCGTTCGAAGCGTGCGCCGCGTCGCGGTACGGCGTCGACGCGTTCGGGACGGTCGTCCGTCGCGGGCGGCAGGCGTGTGGCCAGGCTGAAGCCGTGCGCCGCGCGATCCGCTTCGAACCGTTGCAGCGACAGCGCGCGCTGCCGTGTCAGTTCCATCACGTCGTTTGCATTCATCGGCGCGTAGATCGTGCCGCGTGTCGTCGCGTAGACGGCGCCGATCAGCTTCAGGTCGGCATCCCGGCGCGCGAGCCACGCGCGCTGGGCGCGCAGCAGCGCGGGTCGGTCCGCCGCCGGCAGCGATGCCTGCAGCGCGCGATAGCTCGCGTTGAGCCGTGCGTCCCATGCGCGACCCGCGTCGACGACGCATTCGTCCTGGCCTGCCGTCGACGCATGTTCGGGATCGTTCAGGCACTGCGTCATCGTCCGGTCGATCGGATCGATGCCGGTCGCGGCGTCGGGTTGCGCGGCAACGGCGGCAGGCGCGGTGACGACCGCGCAAAGCGCGAGGGCCGCGAGACGTTCGAGCATGGGCAGCGTCCTTTGTCGTGGTGAGCGTGATGACGCCCTTCAGCGTGAATCGGGTGCGTCGAACGTCAGCTGCCGGCGGGCCCCGGCCGGCTGAACCGCTGCTCGACGACCTCGGTGCCCCAGTGCGTGCCCGCGGACTCGTGGGTCAGCGTGAAGCCGAACGCGTCGTACAGGTGGCGCGCCGAATCCAGTCCCTTGAAGGTCCACAGGTAGGTCTCGCGAAACCGGTGCTCGTCGACGAAGCGCATCGCCAGCGTCATCATCTGGCGCCCGATGCCGGACCCGCGCAACGCGTCGTTCACGATGAACCAGCGCAGGTGCGCGACGCCGGTCGCCGGATCGCCGTCGATCGCGAGCGACGCGAGCGTCCGCCCGTCTTCCTGGCAGAGCCACAGTGCCTTGCCGACGGCCGGCAACGTGCCCGCGAACTCGGCCAGCTCGGTCGCCACCCGCTTTTCGAAAAAGACGCCGAACCCCCAGTGCTCCGCATAGAAGCGTGCATGCAGGCTCGCGATGTCGCCGATACAGCCCGGTTGGTAGCCTTCGCGGATCGGCGGCGCATCGAGGGTCGTCGCGGGCGCCCTGGCGGCGTTGTCTTGCGCGAGGGCATCGGCATACAGCGCGAGGGCGCGCAGCAACGCCTGCTGGTCGGCGGGAATCATGCGACGCAACGCATTCGACACCTGGTCGGTCGCGAACGTGTCGATTCGTTTCTGCAGCTTTTTCCCCTCGGCGGTCAGGTACAGCTCGATCGCCCGCGCATCCTCGCTCGATACGCGGCGTTCCACGACACCGGCCGCCTCGAGCCGCGCGAGTTGCCGGCTCGTGTTCGATTTGTCGAGCCGCAGGATGTTGCCGAGATCCTTCGCGTTGATGCCGGGCGCCATCCCGATCTCGAGGATCGCGTGAACGGCCGACGGCGCCCAGTCGCTGTCGGCGAGCGTCGCGCGCATGAAGCCGAGCTCGCGCACCAGCTTGCGGGAGAAGTCGCGCAATTCGAGGATGGTCGCGTCGCGAGGCTTCGCGGGCGCGTCGATGAGGTCCATGGTTTGCCCCAAATGGTTGCGTGTCGCAATCGATAATAGTTGCGGATCGCAACTTGTCAAGGCGAATGTGTGGCGCGCAGAAGTGGTATTGGCGCGGATGGCGGTGTGCCGGCACGTGGACGCATACTGCGCGTATCGGGCGACGGGCGAGCGCGTGCCCGGGCATCGATCCAGGTTCGCGGACCACGGAGGCCACCATGAACAAGCTGTTGCCGATGACGATCGGGTTGCTTGCCGGATGCGGCATCAGTACCGGGCCGCTCCATGCCGCCGGCGGCATGGATGCGCCGCCGTGCAGTGCCGCGCATGCGGCGGACCCGGGCGGGAACGCGGCGATGCCGGGCGCGTCGGTCCGCAGCTTCTCCACCGCCGGGTGTTCGGGCGCGGTGCTGCAGGGCGACCGCGCCACCGCGACGGTCAACGGCGACCGGATCGAACTGCGCGACGGCATCGTCTATGTGAACGGACGGTCGTACGGCGCCGTCACGCCCGCGCAGACGGTCGAATACGAGGCCGCGCGCGACAGGCGCACGTTGAAGGTCGACGGCAAGGTCCGTACGCCGCTGCGCTGAGTGCTGCTTCCAGCGCGCCGCAGCGGCGACGCGTCAAGTCACGTCGCTTTCGGGTAACTGACTTCCATGCCCGCGCGCACGTCCTGCTGGATGCCGTACTGCGCGAACGGATAGCGTAGCCCGTTGCGCGACAGCGCCTCCATTCCGGCAACGGCCTGTTCCAGCGCGTCGGGCGCCAGCGCCATCAGCATCTCGTCGTCGAGCACGCCGCCGTAGCGGCGTTCCGCGTAGCACGGAATCGACAGGCTCGGCTGCCCGGTCGACAGCGCGCGGCCCCACGAATCCGCGCATGCCGATTCGCCGACCACGCTCCAGTCGAAGCGCTTGTATCCCGACCATTGCAGCCCGTTGATGAAGTACATCATCGCGCCCGGCGTCGCGTAGAACAGTGCGATGTCGGGCGCGATGCGGCCGGCCGCGAGCGGCGACACGACGAGCGCTTCGTACTGGCCGTCGGCCACGCAGTGCATCGCGGCCTGGTGCGCGCGCGAATCTTCCTGCGTCGCGTACCAGACGCCGGCCATCTGCTGGCCGGATGCCCACTCCGCGTCCTTCGCGTGACCGAGCCCGACGACCGACCGGCACTGCGCGCCGACGAGGTCGTCGGCCGTGATGCCGACCGTGAAGCCGAGCCGCGCCGTCTGCCCGACGATCTGGTCCAGCGAGTGAATCGCCTTCGGGCGGCGAATGCGCGGGACGGCTTCCATGTCCTCGCGCCGTTCGAACAGCTTCATCCCGAACGGGATGCTGCGCAGCTTGAGCAGCCGCTCGAGGTCCGCCGACAGTCCGGCAAGCGTTTCTTTCATGTGAGGTCTCCGGGATTCGCCGGACCAGTGTAGCGATCCGGGGTACCCCCTTCAACACGCCGCCGGCTGCTCAGTCGGCCAGCGTCAGCCGGCCGTCGCTGAGCCGCACTTCGCGTCCGATCCACGCCGCATCGACGCGCGGCAGCACGGCCGACGGCTTGCGCAGTTCGCGCAGCAGCGTTGCGCCGTGCGACAGCCGGCCGCCCATGCGTGCGATCACCGCGCGGGCGGCCTGGTACTGCGCATGCCGGCCCGGGTCGAGCGCGTCTTCGAGCAGGATGTCGCGGCCGAGCACGCCCTGCGCGTGGCCCGGATAGATCATGAAGCCGGCTGCCTCGTCGGTGCCTTCGCCGCCGTCCTGCCAGAAGCTGCCGTTGCGGTCGCGGCGTTCGGGATGCGGCGCGAACCAGGTGTCGCGGTCGGCGGCCGGCATCGCGTGATGCAGGCGGAAGAACACGCGCATCAGGTTGTCGCGATACCACTCGCGTACCTGCAGATACCAGCCGCGCATGCCGGGCGCGCCGAGCGCGTGCAGCACGCGGACCGGCAGCGGCCAGGCGGGGAAGGGCTGCAGCGGCAGGTCGGCGGCCGCGGGCCGCGCGGTGCCCGGATCGGTTTCCCACGGCAAGCGGTGCGGGCTGTCGTCGAGCTGGCCATAGGCGGTCGGCGGACGTCCCCACAGTGTGCCGCCGCTGCTGGCGAGCGATGACGCGATGCACAGGTTGCCCTGCACGACGAATACGTAGAAGCGCGTGAACCAGTCGGCCAGTTGCTGGCCGTCCGCGCGCCGTTCGACGAGCGTCGCGAGTTCCCGGTCGAAGCGCTGCAGGCCGCGCGCGAGCGTCGGCAGGTGCCCGCGCGCGACGCGCTGCATGCGCCAGAACACCGGCAGTGCGCGCAGCAGGCGCAGCGGACGCCAGCGCAGCGGCGGCGTCGCGCCGCCGATCTCGCCGCTGTAGTTCGCGGCGGACACACCCCAGTCCGCGAGACGCGCGAGGAACAGGTCGTTGTTGATGTACGACGCGCCGCCGTACAGCGCGGTGAACGGCTCGTTGTCGCGCAGCACGCGCGCATCCCAGCGCGCCATGATGGCCGGGATGCTGCCGGCCGCGCGCCGTTGCGCATATTCGACGAGCCGGCTCGGCTGCGGCGGCAGGATCTCGGCGATGTTGGCCGAGGTCAGGTGCCGGTGCCAGCCGTAGCTGCTGATCGGGCGGTATTGCAGGAGCCACAGCTGCGTGCCGTCCCATGCCCATTCGACATCGCCGGGTACGTAGTGGAACGCGCGCAGCACGCGTTGCAGGAACGCCCACAGCCGTTGCGAAGTCAGGCCGTGCGCGGCCGCGAACGTGCCGCGCCGCCACGGCTCGCCGAGCCGCGACAGGATCGCGCGCCGCGGGCTTGCCTGTCCGTCGGCAAGCGATTCGAGGTGGCCTTCCACCCATTCGACTTCCACCGACAGATGGCGCACGAACGCGATGCCGGACAGCACGGGCGCGACGAAGCGCTGCACGACCGCTTCCTCGAGGCCGCCGTCGAGCAGTTCAGCCACGCGTGCGGCGGCATCCGATGCCGGCACGCGCAGGAACGTCGTGTGCAGGCCGGCGTTGGCTGCGTCGGCCTGGTCCTCGCCGTGGCTCGACGAGCGGACCGCCCACTCGGCGCCGGGCTGGCTCGCGAGAAAGGCGGGCAGGCGCGGATCGTCGGCGCGGGTCAGCGACAAGGCGGGCGGCACCGGCAGGCCGGCCATCACGGCGAGTGCCAGACGTCCGCCCTTCGTGTGCGCGACGAAACCCGTGTCGCCGGCTTCGAGCCACTGCGCGAACGCGGCCGGCGCATCGATCCACGGATAGTGTCCCCAGCCGCGCTGCAGCGTGACGGTGAGGTCGGCGCGCGCGAGGATCGCCGACCACGCGGCGGCCTGGCGCACGCCGAGCACGGCATCCTGGTCGCCCCATACGAGCTCGATGCGGTCGGTGACCCACTCGAGCAGCGACAGCGCGGTATCGGCGCGCACGAGATCCCAGTGCGGCAGGAACGCGCGGCAGCGCGCGTAGCCGGCGCCCATGCGGCGATATTGCGCGGGCGTCCAGGTCTGGTTCGAGAACTGGCGGGCGAACAGCGTCGGATGGTGCGCGAGCAGCCAGTGGATCGTCTTGCGCAGCGGTTTCGGCGCCATCAGTTTCGGCAGCCGCCGTTCCCACAGGAATGCGCCGACGGGCGCGAGCAGCACGCTGCGGCCGAAGTGGCCGGGGCGCCGTTGCAACGCGTGCAGCACCAGCAGCGCGTTCACGCCGACCGCCATGATCGCGTGGCCCGGTTCGGTGACGTCCAGCAGCGCCTGCGCGTACGCGGCGAGATCCTCGCACGGCGGCGCGGGATGATCGCCGAAGCCCGGCAGTTCCAGCGGCACCGGCCGGTAGCGCCGGAAGTGGGGCAGCGCATCGTCCCACCAGTCGGCCGCGCTGCCGTTGCCGGCGAGAAGGTACAGGATCGGTTTGCTCATCGATGCTTCGCCGGTCGACGATCGTCGCGGTCGCGGTCGCCCCGATCGGGGCGGCGACGTCGGCGGATGCCACGGCTCTCGTTGGTATGGGTGTTATGCCGATGCGAGTGGAGTGGAAGGGCGGCCCGCTCGGATGGATGGTTGCGGGCATTTTACGCGAGTCGATTCCGTGCGATTCGCGCTTGATTGCCGGGGCCGGATTTTTCGCTGCGCGTTTGTCGGGCGAGCACGGAACGCAGGATCAAGCCACTGGAATCCGCCAGGCAGGATTCAACGGAAGACAGTGACAGGGAGCCGGGGTGCGGCGGGATCGATTGCGCTCGTCGCCCACGGTGTGTTGGTCAAGAACGGCGTCACGCCGATCGCGCACCGGCGTGACGAGGACGACGCATCAATGCGGCGCGGCCGCCTCAACCCGATCGACCGGGCTGCCCGGCGGCTGCCCCGTTTGCCGGCGCGATCGGCCCGAACTCAGGTACGCGGCGATCGAGTCCTGCGTGACCTCGCCGAGCCACACGCCGTCCGGGTCGAGCACGGGCATCCACGACACGCTGTACTGGTACATCTTCGACAGCACGATGCGCAGGTTGTCGTCGGCCGAGACACCGGCCGGGAACGGCGTCACGCGTTCGCCGCATGTGCCGCCGTCGCCGCGCGCCGCGCGGCGCGTCACGTAGCCGAGCGCGCGGCCCGCGTCGTCGAGCACGGTCAGGTAGCGGCAGTCGGCTTCGTCCATCACCGCGAGTGCGTGCGCGAGCGGCGTATCGACGCGCGCGGTGTCGGGTTGCGTGGCCGCGTCGCCGGCCTTCACGAGCAGCAGGCGCTTGAGCGTGCTGTCCTGGCCGACGAACTGCGCGACGAATTCGTCGCGCGGGCGTGCGAGCAGCGTGTCGGGGTGATCGTACTGAACGAGCTGGCCGCGCCGGAACACCGCGATGCGGTCACCCAGCTTGATCGCTTCGTCGATATCGTGGCTCACCATGATCACGGTCTTGTTCAGTTGCCGCTGCATCTGGAAGAACTCGTTCTGGATCGACTCGCGATTGATCGGATCGACCGCGCCGAACGGTTCGTCCATCAGCAGCACGGGTGGATCGGCGGCCAGCGCGCGAATCACGCCGATACGCTGCTGCTGCCCGCCCGACAGCTCGCGCGGATAGCGTTTCAGGTACAGCTTCGGATCGAGCGCGACCATCGACATCAGCTCGCGTGCGCGTTCGGCGCAGCGCTTCTTGTCCCAGCCGAGCAGGCGCGGCACGACGGTGATGTTCTCTTCGATCGTCATGTTCGGGAACAGTCCGATCTGCTGGATCACGTAGCCGATGTGGCGCCGCAGGTCGACTTCGTCGAGCTGCGCCGTATCTTCACCGTTGATGAGCACGCGGCCCGATGTCGCGGCGATCAGCCGGTTGATCATCTTGAGCGTGGTCGTCTTGCCGCAGCCCGACGGGCCGAGGAACACGCAGATTTCCCCCTCGGGCACCGACAGGCTCACGGAGTCGACCGCGCGTACGGTCTGGCCGTCCTTGCGCGTGAAGGTCTTGGTCAGTTGGTCGAGTTCGATCATGTCTTCTGCACTCCCTTCGGTGTCAATGCCCGCTGCAGCCTCTGCAGCAGCCGGTCGGCGACGATCGCGAGCAGGCTCACGAGCACCGCGCCCACCAGCAGTTTCATCATGCTGCTCTGTCCGATGGCGCGCAGGATCAGCGTGCCGAGCCCGCCCGCGCCCACCACGGCGGCGATCGTCATCACGCCGATGTTCATCACCACCGCGGTGCGCACGCCCGCGAGAATCACGGGCACCGCCAGCGGCAGCTCGACGAGACGCAGGCGCTGCCACGCGGTCATGCCGATGCCGGTGCCGGCTTCCTTGATGCCCGCATCCACGTTGCGCAGCGCGAGGTAGGTGTTGCGCATGATCGGCAGCAGCGAATAGAGGAACACGGCCGTGATCGCGGGCGCGGCGCCGATGCCCTGGCCGAAGCGCGAGAAGAACGGGATCATCAGGCCGAACAGCGCGATGGACGGCAGCGTGAGCACGATCGTGGCGATGCCGAGCAGCGGCCCGGCGAGCCATTCGTGGCGATTGATGAGGATGCCAAGCGGTACGCCCGCGACGATCGCGCAGCCCACGGCGATCGCGACGAGCCACATGTGTTGCAGCGTGAGCTGCAACAGCTCGGGCCAGCTCGAAGCGAGATAGTCGAATACGCTCATCGGGTCTCCTTCAAGGTAGCGGATGCGTGCGCAGGAACGCGTCGGCGACGTCGCGCGGCGATTTGCCGTCGAGGTCGACGGCCTTGGCCATGGCCTGCATCGCGTCGTTGTCGAGCGCGGCGGACAGCGCGTTGAGCTGCGTCGCGAGTCCCGGATTGCGCTCGAGCGTGTCCTTGCGCACCACGGGCGTCGCGTTGTACGGCGGGAAGAAATGCCTGTCGTCCTCGAGCGGCACGATGCCGAAGCCCTTCACGCGGCCGTCGGTCGTGTAGACGAGGCCGATCTTCAGCTGGTTGTTGTGCAGCGCCGTGTAGACGAGCCCCGGATCCATCTGCTTCAACTGCGCGCGGCTGAACTGCATGCCGTACGCGGCGAGCAGCGGCTTCAGGCCGTCCGGACGGTTCGCGAATTCCGCATCCATGCCGAACACGTAGTGCTTTGCGGCCGGATCGGTCTTCAGGTGCTCGGCGAGCTGCGACACGGTGCGGATGCCGGTGGCCTGCGCGAGCTGGCTCGGCAGGCCGATTGCGTAGGTGTCGTTGAGCGGCGACGCGTCGAGCCACACGAGCCCGCGCGGTACGTCGAGCGCCTTGACCCGCCGGTACATCTCCTCGGGCGAGAGCTTGTCCTGGATCTTGTTGTAGACGAGCGCGGCGGTGCCCGTGTAATCCCACATCAGGTCGAACTGGCCGTTTTCCAGCGCGCTGCGCGTGAGCGTGCTGCCGAGCCCCGCGCGGACTTCCACGTCGTAGCCGCGCGAGCGCAGGTATTGCGACGTGATTTCCGCGAGGACGTATTGCTCGGTGAAGTTCTTCGCGCCGAGCACGAGCTTGGCGGCGAATGCCGGTGTGCCGGCGGCCATGCACACGGCCAGGGCGGCGCACAGGCGGGCGATCGATCGAAGCGGGCGCATCATGCGGCACCTCCGTGGCGCGCGAGCCAGCGGCGGCTGCCGGTTGCGACGATGCCGTCCAGCACGAGCGCGAGGATCGCGGTGAGCGACGCGCCGAGCAGCAGCAGCGGCTGGTTGTCGAGATAGATGCCGGGGAAGATCAGCGAGCCGAGGCTGTCCGCGCCGATCAGGTACGCGAGCGGCGCCGTGCCGACGTTGATCGCGAGCGCGGTGCGCACGCCGCCGACGATGATCGGCACCGCATGGGGCAGTTCGACGCGGGCGAGCGATTGCCAGCCCGTCATGCCGATGCCCTTGGCCGCTTCGCGCAGCGCGGCCGGCACGTTCTTCATGCCTTCATAGGCATTACGCGTGATGGGCAGCAGCGATGCGAGGAACAGCGCGATGATCGCAGGTACGTCGCCGATGCCGAAGATGCCGAGCGCAATGGCCAGCACCGCGAGCGACGGGACCGTGTTGCCGATGTTGAAGACCTGCATGAAGCGCTCGGCCCGGTGCTGAAACCGCGGCCGGCTCAGCAGCACGCCGGCCGGTACGCCGACGACGATCGCGAGCGTCATCGAGTAGACGACCAGCAGCATGTGCTGGCCCGCGTAGTACGCGAGATCGTCCGCGCGCTGGCGGAACGTGTCGGCGCCGATGCCGCGCGCCAGCGCCCATCCGACCGCGATGATGGCTACCGGGCTGCCCACCAGCTGGACAGTGCGTCGAGTCATGAAGATACCCCTCCTCGATCCCGATGCGGCACGCGCGCAGGCACGCGCCGCGATGACGCCGGATGGCGTCGCGATGGAAGTTCGTGATCCCGGCATGGCCGCGATTGAACTGACGGAAACAGTGCTGCCGGCTGCACCGAAGTGCGGCTGGCGGTCGGGTGAACGCGATGTTGCGTTCGTCTGATTGTCAGGTTCAGCCCGGCGGCGCCGTAACGGCAAGGCGCGTTCGAGCAGGGCACCGTCCTGCGAAGACGGCATGGATGCGGGCGGCTTGGCGCCGACCGCTGGGGCCGGTGGCCCCTTTGACGTGGCGAAACGGATGCATGCGCAACAAAGTGCGAAATGACATCACGTTGCGCACGAGATCATGCGTTTTGTGATGAAGTTGGAGCGAGTATAGAGCAATCGAATGAGCGCGTCCAGCTTGGGCACGGCACGCGGTCGTGCGGCGGCGTCGAGCCGAACGCCGTCGGCGGCTTTCGTGGAAATGATTCGAATTCCAAACTAACAGGCGGGGGCGCCGTTCGGATTCGGCATGCGCGATCGACGTTACATGTCGTTACCGGCGTCCGCGCGCGGCGTCTTGCCGGTCCAGCGCCGGTACGCGTGACGGAAGCTGCGCGGCTCGCTGTAGCCGAGCCGTTCGGCGATCACCGCGACCGTCAGCGTGTGGTCGTCGAGCATCCGCACGGCTTCGTCGTGACGGACTTCATCGAGCAGCGACTGGAACGTGATGCCGTCCTTGTCGAGCCGCCGGCGCAGCGTGCGCTCCGTCAGGTGCAGCGCATTCGCGAGCGCCGTCATCGACTTGAAACGCACGAGGTCGCGCGCCATCAGCTCCTTCGCCCGATCGGCGAAGCGCGTGCCGACCGACGCGGCCCACTGCCGTTCGAGCACCTCGCACTGGCCGTGCAGCGCATTGAAGCTGACTTCGTTCGCGAGACGCGGCGTTTCCGTGCCGTTCACCGACGTGAATACGAGACGGTTGTCGGCCGCATTGAATGCGACCGGGCAGCCGAAGTGGCGTGCGTAGTCGGCTGCATTGCGCGGCGTGCGGCGCGCGAGCTGCAACTGTTCCGGCCATACCGGCTTGCCGACGAGATCGGACACGATCAGCCGCAGGCTCGACAGGCACATGTCGACCTGGAATACCTCGAGATCGGGTTCGCCGTTGTAGCGGCTGATGGTCACGCTCATGCCGCCGGCGTGCGCGTCGACGCGCACGTCGAAATACAGCCCCATGAACAGCGGGAACTGGCCCATGCAGCGGAACGCCTGCGTCACGGAGCCGCTGATCAGCATCGCGTAGCCGGCGAGACCGAGCGTCGACACGTGCAGCCGCGCGCCGATCGACAGCCCGATCGACGGTACGCCGCTGCAGCGCAGCAGGTTGCGGAAGCAGCGCTGCTCCTGGCCGCGATTCACGTGCAGGTTCGGCGACGCGACCTCGTCCGCGCCGAGCCCCGTGCCTTCGAGCAGCGCGGCGCCGTCGATGTGCCGCACGCGGCACTCGTCCAGCGCGACCGCGATCGCGTGAACGGTGGCCGGAATATCTTCCTGGCGTCCGGCCGGGCGGGCGAGGCCGAGCGATGTGCGCAGGCTGCGCTCGGCCCGGCTCTGGTTGCGTTGGGAGCGGCTGTCCATGGTGCCGATACGGTGACGGGCGTGCACGGAACATAGCCGGAATGTCCGAAAAATGCCAGTGCGGCACAGCAGCATGCATGGCCGGACGATGCGATGCGTGACGCTGTGTCCTGAAATATCCCCCGATTACGTCCGTATTTCTCATTCGTCCGGGATTTTTTGGCGCACCACACTTTCTTCCGATCGCGCGCCGCCGTCGGCGCCGGGCGATCGAGAGTTGAAGTCATGAACGCCACCCACCCACGTGAGGACAGCATGGACAACGACAGGCCAGGCCGAACCGTATCGGCCGCCGCGACGCACGACGTCGGCGCGAGCGCGCATCGAGGCGACCCGGACGAGCGCCGCACGCCGCGTCTGCTCGGCCTCTCGACGCTGGTGATCTTCGGCCTCGCGTACATGCTGCCGATGACGGTGTTCACGACCTACGGCCTCGTCACGAGCGAGACGAACGGGCATCTGACGGCCGCCTATGCGGTCACGCTGGTCGCGATGCTGTTCACCGCGCGCAGCTACGGCCACATGGCGCGGCTGATGCCGAGCGCCGGTTCCGCGTACACGTTCGCGAGCCGCAACTTCGGCACCTCGGCCGGCTTCATGGTCGGCTGGGCGTTGCTGATGGACTACCTGTTCATCCCGATGATCAGCTACCTCGCGATCGGCATCTACATGAAGCAGATTTTCCCCGGCGTGCCGGCCAGCGTATGGATCGTCGGCAGCATCGCGCTGGTCACCGGGCTGAATATCGTCGGGATCCGGCTCGTCAACCGCGTGAACCTGATCCTGATCGCGAGCCAGTTCGTGTTCATCGCGATCTTCGTCGTCGCATCGGCGCGCGTCGCGGCCGGCGAAGGGCTGTCGATGACCGTCGCGTTGCCGTCGTCGGGCGACGCGCGCGCGATCTTCGCGGGCGCCGCGATCCTGTGCCTGTCGTTTCTCGGTTTCGATGCGGTCACCACGCTGTCGGAAGAGACGCGCGAGCCGCGGCGCACGGTGCCGCGCGCGATCCTGCTCTGCACGCTGGCGAGCGGCCTGCTGTTCATGCTGATCGCGTATGCCGGGCAAGTGGTGTTTCCCGACTGGCACGCGTTCAAGGATCTCGATTCGGCCAGCTTCGAATTGATGCGGCGCATTGGCGGCGGCACGCTGTCGGCGTTCTTCGTCGCGGTGTACGTGGCGGGCTGCTTCGCGAGCGCGATGGCCGGGCAGGCGAGCGTGACGCGCGTGCTGTTCGCGATGGGCCGCGATCGCGTGCTGCCCGAATGCGTGTTCGGCCACCAGCATGCGCGGCTGCATACGCCGGTGCGCGCGACGCTCGCGGTCGGCGTCGTGTCGCTGTCCGCGCTGTTCGTCACGCTCGACCTCGCGTCGACGATGATCAGTTTCGGTGCGCTCGTCGCGTTCGCGGTCGTGAACCTGTGCGTGATGCGCAGCTACCTGGGCCAGCGCGGGCACCGTCATGTCGCAGGCTGGATCACGTTCGGCGCGATGCCGGCGATCGGCTTCGCGATGAACGTGTGGCTCTGGTCGGGACTGTCGCGCCAGACGTTCTACGTCGGCTTCGGCTGGCTCGTGCTCGGCCTCTGCCAGCTCGTGTGGCTCACGCGCGGCTTCACGCGCCCGGCGCCGACGCTGTCGATGCATTGAATGACCGGCGGCATGTCGCCGGTTCTGAAACCCTGAAGGAGGAGTGACCCATGAACGCTGTTGACGTCAATCCCGGTGCGGACCTGCAGGCGCTCGGCAAGCGCCACCTGCTGATGCATTTCACGCATGCCGATGCGTACCGCGAGAACGCGCTCACCGTGTTCGACCGCGGCGAAGGCTGCTGGCTCGTCGATCGCCACGGCAAGCGTTATTTCGACGGGCTGGCCGGGCTGTACTGCGTGCAGGTCGGCTACAGCCACGGTGCGGAGATCGGCGATGCGATCCGCGAGCAGATGGTCCGGCTGCCGTTCGCGACCAACTGGGGTTATGGCCACGAACCGGCGATCCGGCTCGCGCACCAGCTCGCGGCGCTCGCGCCCGAAGGCCTGAACCGCGTGTTCTTCACGTCGAGCGGCTCGGAGTCGAACGAATCGGCGATCAAGCTGGTGCGCCAGTATCACCAGTCGCGCGGCGAGCCGCAGCGGCGCAAGTTCATCGCGCGGCGCGTCGCGTATCACGGCACGTCGTTCGGCGCGCTCGCGCTGAACGGGATGACGAATTTCCGCAAGCACTTCGAACCGTTGATGTCGGGCGTGCGGCACGTGAGCAACACGAAGCGCTACGGCCGCCCGGCGGGCGAGACGGAAGCGCAGTTCACACGCCATCTGCTCGACGAGATCGAATCGCTGATCGTGCAGGAGGGGCCGGATACCGTCGCCGCGCTCGTCGTCGAGCCGCTGCAGAACGCGGGCGGCAGCCTGACGCCGCCGGCCGGCTATGCGGCCGGGCTGCGCGACATCTGCGACCGGCACGGCGTGCTGCTCGTCGCGGACGAGGTGATCTGCGGGTTCGGCCGGCTCGGCGAATACTTCGGGTCGGCGCGCTACGGGCTGAAGCCGGACATCATCACGTTCGCGAAAGGCATCGCGTCGGGCTACGTGCCGCTCGGCGGCGTGATCGCGAGCGACGCCGTGGTCGACACGGTGCTCGACGGGCCGCAGCAGATGTTCCTGCACGGCGCGACGTACGGCGGCCATCCGGTCGCCTGCACGGCCGCGCTCGCGAACCTCGCGATCATGGCGCGTGAAGGGGTGCTCGAGAACGTCCGCGACAACGAAGCCGTATTCCGCCAGACGCTCGACGGGCTGCTCGAACTGCCGTGCGTCGGCGACGTGCGCGGCGACGGCTACCACTACTCGCTCGAACTCGTGACGGACAAGGCCGCGCGCCGCTGGGCGGCCGGTATCAGCGCGCAGGCGTTCGTGTCGACGATCCTCGCGCCCGCGATCTTCGACGCGGGGCTGCTGTGCCGTGCGGGCGTCGATCACGAAGGCACGCCGATCGTGCAGTTCTCGCCGCCGCTCGTGATGTCGCGCGACGAGATCGTGTGGTTCGTCGCGCAGATCCGCGACATCCTCGCCGACACCCATGCCCGGGCGACGCGCTGAGCGCGGCGTCGTTCATTTCAGAAGGAGCAACCGATGCGAACGTCACAACAGTCCTATATCGACGGCCAGTGGCTCGATCCGGCCGATGCCCGGTCGATCGACGTGATCGATCCGGCCACCGCGCGGCCCTATGCGCAGCTCAGGATCGGCGCCGCGGCCGACGTCGATCGCGCGGTCGGCGCGGCGAAACGGGCCTTCGACACGTATTCGCGCTGGCCGGTGGACGAGCGTGTCGCGCTGTTGCGGCGCGTGCTCGAGATCTACCAGCGCCGCTACGAAGAGGTCGCACAGACGATCAGCCGGGAAATGGGCGCGCCGATCGCGTTTGCGCGCGCGGCGCAGGCCGCGGTCGGCACCGCGCACCTGGAACAGACGATCCGCGCGCTGCAGTCGTTCCGCTTCAGCACGCAGACCGGTTCGCTGCTGGTGTCGCACGAACCGATCGGCGTGTGCGCGCTGATCACGCCGTGGAACTGGCCGATCAACCAGATCGTGTGCAAGGTCGCACCGGCGCTCGCCGCCGGCTGCACGATGGTGCTCAAGCCGAGCGAGGTCGCGCCGTTCAGCGCGATCCTGTTCGCGGAAATCCTGCACGAGGCCGGCGTGCCGCACGGCGTGTTCAACCTCGTGCACGGCTACGGGCATGAAGTGGGCGATGCGTTGTCGCGACACCCGGATGTCGACATGGTGTCGTTCACGGGCTCGACGCGCGCGGGTGTCGAGGTCGCGAAGGCGGCCGCCGATACCGTGAAGCGCGTGCACCAGGAGCTCGGCAGCAAGAGCCCGAACCTGATCCTGCCGGATGCCGACATCGAGGATGCCGTCACGCGCGGCGCGCGCAGCTGCTTCAGCAACAGCGGCCAGTCGTGCAATGCGCCGACGCGCATGCTCGTGCATGCGGATCACCTGGCGCTGGCCGAGCAGGCGGCGCGGCGCGAAGCGGAGCGTACCGTCGTCGGCGATCCGCGTTCGACGGAAACAGGCATCGGGCCGGTCGTCAGCCGCACGCAGTTCGACCGCATCCAGCACTTCATCCGGCTCGGGATCGACGAAGGCGCGACGCTCGTCGCCGGTGGTCCCGGCCGGCCGGAAGGGTTAGGCGACGGCTTCTACGTGCGGCCGACGGTATTCTCGAACGTCACGCCGGACATGACGATCGCGACCGAGGAAATCTTCGGGCCGGTGCTGTCGATCATGACCTACCGGACCGAGGAAGAAGCGATCGCGCTTGCGAACGATTCGGTGTACGGGCTCGCGGCCTACGTGCAGTCGAAGGATCTCGATCGCGCACGTCGCGTCGCGGCGAGGTTGCGGGTCGGCAACGTTCACATCAACTATCCGGCGTGGAACCCGGCCGCGCCGTTCGGCGGTTACAAGCGTTCGGGCAACGGGCGCGAGTATGCGGAGTTCGGCCTCGTCGAGTATCTGGAAACGAAGGGGACGACGGGGTACACGGACGGCAGCGCGTGATGATGCCCTGATCGCCCTGGGGACCGGGGCGGCGAACCGGTTCCTGCCGATGGCGGCGCCTCGCGTGGCGTTCGATCGGAACGGCACGTGGCCGCCCGCCGCGGGTGCGGCAGCAGTCCCCGGGCCGCCACGAAGCGGTCGACCTTGATTCCTCGCTGCGTGTGCCGCCGCTCAGCGGTCTTCGGGATCGGCCACGGCCGCATCGGCGCCCGCAACGGGAGCGGCGGCGCGCCGGCGAATCTCGGAATCGAGGATCAACCGCCCGCGCAGCTTGCCCTTCATCCGCTTCACATGCTTGGGCGCCTCGGTCATGTGCTCGACCATCAGCGCGCGGACGCGCTCGACGTCGCGCTCGCGCGCGGCCTGCAGGATCGCCTTGTGAATCGACACGTTCGCCTCGCCGAAGCGCTTGTGCTCGACGAGCGGCGTATCGTTCCGGAACTCGATCAACTGCCGGATCATCTCGTTGATCAGTTCGCAGCTGAAGCGCAGGAACGGATTCGGATTCGCGGCCGCAAGGATGTCGTGGAACGTCGTGTCCTCCTGCCGCTGGCGCAGCATGTGGCCGCGATCGTGCACGCCCGAGCCGCCGTCGCAGCACGCGATGTTCGCTTCCAGCGCCGCGAAGTCGCGCTCCGTCAGGTGCGGTACGGCGCCGGCGGCCAGCTCGGGTTCGAGCAGCTTGCGCACCGTATAGATGTCGTCGATCGACACGTCCTTGAAGAACAGGTAGTTCTGCAGGAGCTGCAGCGTGCGGTCGAGCGGCACCTCGACGACCATCCCGCCGCCCGACGGCCCCGTCGTGACCTTGATGAGCCCCTGCACCTCGAGCGACTTCAGCGCCTCGCGGATCGTGCTCTTGCTCACCGCATAGAGCTGCTGCAGCTCGGCCTCGCGCGGCAGGCGGTCACCGGGCTTCAGGTCCTTCTCGGTGATCAGCCGCTTGATCTCCTCGGCGACGAGATCGGCACGCTTCGGCTGCTTGATTTCGACCGCGAGGCCCGCCCTGGCTCGGTCCATGACCATCTTCACGACTCCTTTGTCTGACTGCGCGCCGCGTCATCGTCGACGATCGGTCCCGGCGCGGGTACGGAATTTTGCCTGATTGACACCAATTTTGATCAACTCTAGCATCAGGTTCATTCTATTTATCATGATAAATAGGATCAACCGGCGACGCGCATCCTGCAGGGCGTGGGTACGGTTTGGCAGTCGGTCGCATCGTGTGTCCCCCTTTATCAGGAGCGTCAACTTGAATCGCCGAGAACTGTTGAAACTGGCCGCGCTGTCGGCCGTGCCGGGCGCGCTCGGCAGCATGTCGTCCCGTGTCGCGTTCGCGCAGGGCTCGCCCATCCAGCTTGCGTGCCCGGTGCCGATGTCCGGCCCGTTCGCGGCCAACGGCAAGTACGCCGATCTCGGCATGCAACTGGCCGTCAAGCAATACGGCAAGGTGCTCGGCGCGCCGCTCGCCTATACGTCGCTCGACACCGAGGGCAAGCCCGCGACCGCCGTGCGGCGCGTGCAGGAGATCGCGCAGCAGAAGGGCGTGCGTTTCTTCGCGGGCGGCATCCTGTCGTCCGAATCGCTGGCGATGGGCAAGGAAGTCCAGAAGGCGGGCGGCGTGTTCATCACGACGGCCGGCGCGGACGAGATCACCGGCAAGGATTGCAACGCGGCGACCTTCCGCTGGTCGGTGCCGACCTTCGGCGCGATCGAGCAGACGGTGCGCCCGCTGGTCCAGATGCTGCCGAAGGCGAAGCGCTGGTACACGATCACGCCGCAATACGTGTTCGGCGACGGCCTGCTGTCGGCCGCGAAGGCGATCTTCAAGGAGAAGGGCATCGAGCACGTCGGCAACAGCTACCACTCGCTCGCCGAAAAGGAGTTCAGCGGTTATCTGACGAATGCGGCGGCCGCGCAGCCCGACGTGCTGCTGATCCTGAACTTCGGCTCGCAATCGTCGGACACGCTGCGCCAGGCCGTCAGCTTCGGGATGAAGCGCAACTGCACGATCCTGCTCGCGTGGGCATCGGGCCTCGAGCAGTTCGAGGCGCTCGGTCCGGACATCTGCGATGGCGTGTATTTCGGCGCGCAGTACTGGCACGGCATCGATGCGCCGCTGAACCGCGATCTCGTGAAGCGCGCGAATGACGCGTTCAAGGCGAACCCGAACTACAGCCTCGCGGGTTCGTACATCTGCACGAAGATCCTGATCGACGCGATGGTGAAGGCCGGCAGCGCCGATCCGAAGAAGGTTGTTGCGGCGATGGAAGGGATGAAGTACGACGGCCTCACGGGGCCGGAGGAAATCCGCAAGGGCGATCACCAGGTCCTGAAGAACTACTACCTGCTGAAAGGCAAGCCGAAGAGCCGGATGAAGAACGCGGACGACTACGCCGACATCGTCAGCTCGGGCCAGTCGTTCCTGCCGGTCGACAAGACGGGCTGCAAGCTCGCGTGACGCAGTGCATGCGTTCGCGGCGCCTCGTGTGCCGCGGGCGTCCGTTACCTTCCTTTCCGACACGGAAGCCATGAACGTCTATCTGCTGCAGATCGTCAACGGCATCGGCGTGGGCATGCTGTATTTCCTGCTCGCCGTCGGCCTGTCGATCGTGTTCGGCCTGCTGCGCTTCGTGAATTTCGCTCACGGCGCGTTCTACCTGCTCGGTGCGTATCTTTGCTACCAGGCGCTGCAATGGTCGGCGAATTTCTGGGTCGCGCTCGCGATCGTGCCGCTCGTCGTCGGCGCGTTCGCGTGGGGCGTCGAAAAACTCGTGCTGCGCCATGTGTACGCGCAGCAGCACGAATTCCACATCCTCGCGACCGTCGGGCTCGCGCTCGTGCTGCAGGAGTGCGCGATCCTCGCGTGGGGGCCGCTCGGCGACAACGTGCCGCCGCCCGACGCGCTGAACGGCGTCGTGATCTGGGGCGGCTTCGTCTACCCGAAGTACCGGCTGTTCGTGATCGGGTTCACGGCCGTGCTCGCCGCGTTGCTGTGGTGGGTGCTCGAAGGCACGCGGCTCGGCAGCACGGTGCGCGCGGGCAGCGAGTCGACGGAGATGGTGGCGCTGCTCGGCATCAACGTGACGCGCGTGTTCAGCCTCGTGTTCGCGCTCGGTGCGGCGACGGCCGCGCTGGCCGGCGTGCTCGCCGCACCGATCCGCGGCGTCGATCCGTTCATGGGTATCGAGGCGCTCGGCGTCGCGTTCGTCGTGGTCGTCGTCGGCGGGATGGGGAATTTTCTCGGCGCGCTGGTCGGCGGGCTGCTGGTCGGCATCGTGCAGAGCCTGATGAGCACGCTGTGGCCGGAAGGCGCGCGGTTGATGATTTATGTCGCGATGGCGGCCGTGCTGCTGTTGCGTCCGAACGGTTTGCTGGGGAGGGCCGCATGATCCAGTCGTCGAAACCGCTGCCGCCGGGCGCGGCGGCGTCGCAACGCCCGCAGCCGTGGCGCGGCATGCTGCAGCGGCCGGAAGGCTGGCTGGCGGTGATCGCCGCGTGCGTGCTGCCGCTCGTGTTGAGTTCGGGGTCGCTCGCGACCGAAGTGCTGGTGTTCGCGCTTGCCGCGCTCGGCTGCAACCTGCTGCTCGGCTATACGGGGCTGTTGTCGTTCGGGCAGGGCATCTTCTTCGGGCTCGGCAGTTACACGGCGGGGCTGGTGCTGACGCGCGGCGTCGAGTCGGTGACGGCCGCGCTGGCCGCGGCCGCGGTGCTCGGCGCCGTCGCGGCCGCGCTGGTCGGCTGGTTCTCGATCCGGCAGCGCGGCACCTATTTCGTGATGCTGACGCTTGCGTTCGGACAGTTGTTCTACTTCCTCGCGTATACGACGCCGGATGTGACGGGCGGCGACAACGGGCTGCTCGACATCCCGCGCCCCGCGCTGTCGGCGTTCGGGCATCCGCTCGTCGTGCTCGATTCGCCGTGGCGCTACTACGGTTTCGTCGCGGTGCTGTTCGTCGCGGTGTTCTGGCTGCTGCTGCGCGTGTCGCGCTCGGTGTTCGGCCGGACGCTGCTCGCGATTCGCGACAACGAGGCGCGCGCGGCGGCGGCCGGCTACGACGTGAAGCGCTTCAAGCTCGCGGCGTTCGTGATCTCGGGCGCGGTTACGGGCCTCGCGGGGGCGCTGCATGCATTGATGACGGGCATCGCGCCGCTGTCGAACATCGACTACCACACGAGCGAGGTGATCCTCGTGATGACGGTGATCGGCGGCACGGGCAACCTGTTCGCGTCGGTGCTCGGCGCGGCGTTCTACGTGTTGTTCGCGGACTGGCTGTCGACGTTGTGGCCGCGCTGGCTGCTGCTGCTCGGCCTCGTGCTGATCGCGGTCAGCCTGTTCATGCAGCGCGGGTTGTGGGGGCTCGGCGAACGCGTCATCGCATCGCTGCGGCGTAACGATCGCACTGCGGACACGGTCAAGGAGCAGCCATGAGCGAAGCGATTCTCGAAGCGCGCGGCGTCGTCAAGCGCTACGGCAAGTTCACCGCGCTGGGCGGGGTCGACCTGCGGATCATGCCGCGCACCGTGCATTCGGTGATCGGCCCGAACGGGGCAGGCAAGACGACGCTGTTCCATACGCTGACGGGCACGCTGCCGATCACGTCGGGCTCGATCCTGTTCGACGGTCACGACGTGTCGCGCGAACCCGATCACAAGCGCGTGCGGCGCGGGATTGCACGCTCGTTCCAGGTGACGAGCCTGTTTCCGAACCTGAGCGTGCGCGAGAACCTGCGGGTTGCCGCGCAGGGCGTCGATTCGCGTCGCGCGCTGAATCCGTGGGCGCCGCCGCGCGGTGCGCTCGCGCACGACGGCATCGTCGACGAGGTGCTCGAGCGGCTCGGCCTGCAGCGGTTCGCCGACACCGCGTCCGGCGTGCTGTCGCATGGCCAGCAGCGCCGGCTCGAGGTCGGCATGGCGCTGGCGGCGCGGCCGCGTGCGATTTTCCTCGACGAGCCGACGTCGGGCATGGGGATCGACGATCTCGACGACATGAAGGCACTGATCCGCGGCCTGCGCGACGACTACACGGTCGTGCTGATCGAACACAACATGGGCATCGTGATGGACATCTCGGACACGATCACGGTGATGCAGCAGGGGCGCGTCCTGGTCGAAGGCAAGCCCGATGCGATTCGCGGCGACGCGCGCGTGCGCAGCGCCTATCTCGGCAACATGATCACGGGAGGCCGCGCATGATGCTCGACGTGAAGGACGTGCACGCCTGCTACGGCAAGAGCCACGTGCTGCAGGGTATTTCGCTGAACGTCAATGAAGGCGAGACGGTGACGCTGCTCGGCCGTAACGGCGCGGGCAAGTCGACGACGCTCAAGACGATCGCGGGCGTCGTCGTGCCGACCGCCGGCACGGTGACGTTCGACGGCCGGCCGGTGTCCGGGCAGCCGGCGCACCGGGTCGCCGCGCGCGGCCTGTGCTTCGTGCCCGAGCATCGCGGCATTTTCCGGCTGCTGTCGGTCGAGGAAAACCTGCGGCTCGGCGCGCGCCGCGATTCGCCGTGGCAGCTCGACGACATCTACCGGATCTTTCCGCGCCTGAAGGAGCGCCGCCGCAACGGCGGCGGGCAGTTGTCGGGCGGCGAGCAGCAGATGCTCGCGATCGGCCGCGCGCTGATGAATCATCCGCGGCTGCTGATGCTCGACGAGCCGGTCGAGGGGCTCGCCCCGGTGATCGTCGAGGAGATCGTCGAGCAGTTGAAGCAGATCAAGGCCGCCGGCGTCGCGATCCTGCTCGTCGAGCAGAACCTCGAAGTGTGCACGCAGCTCGCGGACCGCCACTTCGTGATCGAGCAGGGCGTGATCGTCTACGAAGGCAGCAATGCCGCGTTCGCGGCCGATCATGACGTGAAGGACCGGTACCTGGGCGTCGGCGTCGCATGAACGCCGTACCCTTTCAATGCGAGGAATGGCAACGATGCAAGTAGAGCATTTGACTCCGGGCGTCGCGGCGTCCGGCTTGCGCGTCGATGGCGCACGGCTGTGGGACAGCCTGATGCGGCTCGCGCGGATCGGCGCGACCGACAAGGGCGGCGTGTGCCGTCTCGCGCTCACCGAACTCGATCGCGACGCACGCGACCTGTTCGTCGCGTGGGCGAAGGAAATCGGCTGCACGGTGCGTGTCGACGCGATCGGCAATATCTTTGCGCGGCGGGCGGGCGAACGCGACGACCTGCCGCCCGTGGCCACGGGCAGTCATATCGACACGCAGCCGACGGGCGGCAAGTTCGACGGCAACTACGGCGTGCTTGCCGGCCTCGAGGTGCTGCGTACGCTCGATGACGCCGGCGTGCGTACGCGCGCGCCGCTCGAGGTGACCGTCTGGACCAACGAGGAAGGTTCCCGTTTCGTTCCGGTGATGATGGGGTCCGGCGTGTTCTCGGGCGCATTCACGCTCGATCATGCACTCGTGCAATGCGACCGCGATGGCGTGTCGGTGCGCGACGCGCTGGCCGCGATCGGCTATGCGGGCGATGCGACCGGCGCGCATCCGGTCGGCGCGTATTTCGAAGCGCATATCGAGCAGGGGCCGGTGCTGGAGGCGCACGACACGACGATCGGCGTGGTCGAGGGCGCGCTCGGACAGCGCTGGTACGACGTGACCGTACACGGCATGGAAGCGCATGCGGGCCCGACGCCGATGGAGCTGCGGCGCGACGCGCTGCTGGTGGCGGCCGATCTCGTGCGTGCGGTGAACGGCATCGCGCGCGCACATCCGCCGCACGGCCGCGGCACGGTCGGCTGGGTCGACGTGCATCCGAATTCGCGCAACGTGATTCCCGGCCGGGTGACGCTGACCGTCGACCTGCGCGCGGCCGACGACGCGACGCTGGCGGCGATGGATGCGGAACTGCGTGCGACATGCGCGGACCTGTACGCATCAACCGGCATGCGGATCGACGTCGAGCAGGTCGTGTACTTTCCGCCGCAGCCGTTCGACGCGGCGCTGGTCGAGCAGGTTCGCGCCGGTGCGAGCGCGCTCGGGCTGTCGTCGATGAACGTGATCAGCGGCGCGGGCCACGACGCCGTGTATCTCGCGCGTGTTGCGCCGACCGCGATGATCTTCGTGCCGTGCAAGGACGGGATCAGCCACAACGAGATCGAGGACGCCGATCCGGCGCATCTGGAAGCCGGCTGCAACGTGCTGCTACAGGCGATGCTGGGCGCTGCCGGGATCGCGGAGGGCGCTGCGCGATGAAGATCCTGATCGCCCGGATGAACCACGAGACCAACACGTTCTCGCCGGTGCCGACGCCGCTCGCCGCATTCGGCCGCAACGGCCCCGACTGGGGCGACGACGCGTATCGTGCGAACCGCGGGATGCGCACCGCGATGGCCGCGTTCATCGACGCGGCCGCGCGCGAAGGCGCCGACATCGTGACGCCCGTGTCGGCGGCCGCGAACCCGAGCGGGCCGGTCGCGGCCGACGCGTATGCGGCGATCTGCGATGCGATCGTCGCGGCCGCGCCCGGTTGCGACGCGGTGATGCTCGACCTGCACGGTGCGATGGTCGCCGAGCAGAGCGCGGACGGCGAGGGCCACCTGCTCGCGCGCGTGCGCGCGGCGCTGCCCGATGCGTCGATCGCGGTCGCGCTCGACCTGCATGCGAACGTCACGCAGAAGATGGTCGATCACGCGGACGTGATCGTCAGTTTCAAGACCTATCCGCACGTCGACATGTACGAGACCGGCGAGCATGCGGCACGGTTGCTGTTCGACCGGCTTCACGGCCGCGCGCGGCCCGTGCTCGCATGGCGGCAGCCGCCGCTGATGACGTCGACGCTGCGCAGCGCGAGCGCGGACGGCGCGATGCGGCGCGCGGTGGAGGCCGCGCGTGCGGCCGAAGCCGACGGGATGCTGGCGGTATCGGTGCTGCCCGGCTTTTCGCTCGCGGATATTCCCGCACCGTGCATCAGCGTCGTGGTGGTGGCCGACGGCGACCGTGCCGCGGCCGACGCGGTTGCCGAGCGCATCGCGCGGCAGATCTGGGACGCGCGCGACGAATTCGTCTATCGCAGCGCACCGCTTGCCGACTCGGTCGCGCAGGCCGCGGCGCTCGCGCGCGGCGCGGACCGCCCCGTGCTGTTGCTCGATCACGGCGACAACTGCATGTCGGGCGGCCCGTGCGACACGATGGACCTGCTCGAGGCCGCGCTCGCGCAGGGGCTCGACGGCATCGTCAGCGGGCCGTTGTGCGACCCCGAAGCCGTGGCGGCGCTGATCGACGCGGGCGTCGGCGCGACCGTCACGGTGCCGGTCGGCAACCGGCTGCCGTCGCACGGCGGCGTGCGGCGCGAGCCGTTCCGTGCGACGGGCGTCGTGCGCGCGATCACCGACGGCGAATACGTGATCACGGGGCCGACGTACACGGGGCAGCGCGCATACATGGGGCGGGCTGCCGTGCTCGACATCGGCGCGGCCACGCTCGTCGTCACCGAGCGTACGCAGGAGCCGTGGGATCTCGGCGTGTTCGAGAGCGTCGGCGTCGATCCGCGCCGGGCCCGCTTCCTGCTGCTGAAGTCGCGGATGTATTGCCGGCCGGTATTCGTGCCGATCGCGGCCGCGCTGGTCGAATGCGACAGCCGCGGCGTGACGGGCTCGGACTACGGGCTGTTCCGCTACGAGCGGCTCGCGCGGCCGGTGTATCCGCTCGACGACGTGGCACGGTGGGAGTCGGGCGCGCGATCGGCTGCGTGACGGGCCGGGGCGCGAGACGCCGGATTCGCGCGCTTTCGGGCATCATGCGATGGCTCCGGCCCGTCGAGCAGCAGGGCCGGGCAATCCATTGCGTCCGCAACCGATCCGGAGAACCGACCGCCATGCATTCGAATCCCTTCCGCCTGCGCAGCGCGCGCCTGCTCGCCGCGCTGACCTTCGCCACGACGGCCGTTGCCGCGCACGCCGCCGACTGGATCGTGTCCGGCAACGACGGCAAGTACCAGCGTGTCGAGGGCCGCGACACCTATCTGCCGTCTCCGCCGGCCGACACGCTGACGCTGCTCGATGCGAGCACGTTCCCGCCGAAGGTCGCGCTGCAGGTCGACGTCGAGAACGGCATCCAGGGGCCGCCGCAGGCCGTCGCGATCACGCCCGACGCGAAGCTCGCGCTCGTCGGCGCACCGACGCGCTACGACACGGCCGCGAAGCAGCTCGTGTTCGACACGTTCCTGCAGGTCGTGAATCTCGGCGCCGCACCGCCCGCGATCACGCGCATCGAGCTCGGCACGCATCCGCAAGGGATCGCGATCGACCGCTCGGGCCGGCTCGCGCTCGTCGCCAATGTCGACGGCAGCGTGTCGATCCTGCGCATCGACGGCACGCAGGTGACGCTCGACGGCAGCCTGAAGATCGGCAAGAAGCGGCTGGCCGGGATCAGCTTCACGCACGACGGCAAGCATGCACTCGTGTCGCTGCGCGACGAGCAGGGCGTCGCGGTGCTGAACGTCGACGACGGCAAGGTGACCGACAGCGGCACGCGTTTGAGCACGGGCGTCGCGCCTTACACGATCGACGTGTCGAGCGACAATCGCTGGGCCGTCGTCAGCAACGTGGGGCTGGCGGGGCTGCCGGGTTATACGGGCACGCTCGCGGGCGACGCCGATTCGGTCGCACTGGTCGACGTGTCGCGCGTGCCGTTCCGCACGGTCCAGTACCTGACGGTGCCGTCGCTGCCGGAAGGCGTCGCGATCTCGCCGGACGGCAAATGGATCGCCGTGCAGGCGATGGACGGCTCGAACCTGACACCGGACAACCCGGGCCGCCACGCGCACGGCAAGGTGCTGCTGTTCGCGATCCGCGACGGCCAGGCCGTGAAGGTGAACGAGGTGCCCGGCGGCGAAGCCGCGCAGGGCATCGTGTTTACCGCCGACAGCCGGCACGTGATCGTGCAGTTCAACGTCGAACGGCAGCTTGCGCTGTATGCGGTCGAAGGCGGCAAGCTGCGCGACACGGGCAAGCGGATCGCGCTGACGGGCGGGCCGTCGTCGTTGAGGACGCTGCCGCGCTGACGCGCGCGGCATGCCCGCTCGTTCTTCTCCGCGAGTTCATGCGGCGCCCGGCTTCGCCGGGCGCCCGTCGCCCACACTCGTTCACGCCGCCGCCGCAATGCAACAAATGGCGGAAATTCATGCCCGAAGCACTTGGCTTCAGATTGTTTAGTTAAACAAACTGAAAATTCGGGAAACTTCCTGTAGTGCATAAACAGTCGTTGCGGCACTGTAAGCCCTCGGGAAGCGGGTGGCATTCCCGGAAATTGGAGGGCGAGACGGTTGCGGCAGCAACGATTGCCATCGCCGGATTAATCGTTTTAATCAACGGTACTAATCAAAAAAATGAAAAATTCGCGACTCATGCTTGTCGCTGCACTGGCCTGTGCAGCGCTTGCCGCATGTGGCGGCGACGACGTGAACGGTGTTTCGACGGCCACGAACACAGCCGGCGATACGCTGTCGATGGTGCCGCCGGCGACTTCGGTGCCGTCCCCGCAGCCGCAGCCCGGTCGATCGACCGCGCCCAAGCGTACCGACATGCAGCTGACCGGGTTCGTCAACCCGCTCATCGGCACGCAGGTCAACCCGGATTCGGGTTATGCGGGCAACGTGAGCCCGGGCGCGATGGTGCCGTTCGGCATGGTGAACTTCGGGCCGAACACGCCGCGCCGCGACTTCAACGGCTCGGGCGGCTATCTGTCGTCGGGCGGCTCGGGCGGCACGATCGACTTCTTCAGCGTGACGCATCTGAGCGGCGTCGGCTGCCCGGGGCAGGGCGCGGTCGCGATGCTGCCGACCGATGCGGCGACGGCGGTGGCATCGGGCGGCCGGCCGATCGGTATCGGGTACAGGTATGCCGATGAAACGGCCCAGCCCGGCTACTACAAGGTGCGCCTCGCGAACGGCATCGTGACGGAGCTGAGCGCGACGGCGCGCGCCGGCATCGCGCGTTTCACGTACACGAACAAGGACAAGGGCTTTTTCTCGATCGATGCGAAGCTGAACGGCAACAGCGATTCGGGCAGCACGAAGGTCACCGCGAACAACGTCGCGCTGGCGCTCGCGAGCGACGGCAAGTCGCTGAGCGGACAGGCCGTGGCGCCGGCATTCTGCACGCCGTACGGTACGGTCTGGAATGCGCCCGTGTATTTCCACGCGACCTTCGACAAGCCGCTGCGCAGGCAGACCGGCACGTCGTCGGTGAACACGGCCAGCAACGGCGCGGCGACGCTGCAGTTCGACCTGACCGACGCGGACCGGACGGTGACCGTGAAGATCGGGATCTCGTCCGTCAGCCTCCGGAATGCGCGGGCGAACCTGAAAGGCGAGGGTGACAAGCTCACGTTCGACGACGCGCGGGCGAACGCGTCCGGCCTGTGGAACGACCGGCTCAACACGATCCAGATCGACCAGGCCGCGAATCCGTCCTCGCTCGATGCGACACAGAAGGCCAACCTCACGAAGTTCTACACCGCGCTCTACCGCGTGTTCGGCACACCGACGCTCTACAGCGACGCGAACGGCGAATTCCGCAGCATGCGTCAGCCGAGGAACGCGGACGGCAGCTATCCGAAATCGGTTGACCAGACCGGCACGATTCCGCCGCGCGCGACGGCGGAGGTCGGCGACTACGCGTTCCGGCGCGCCGACGGCTCACAGGGCGGCGCAGGCGCACACTACACCGGCTTCTCGCTGTGGGATACCTACCGGTCGCAGGTGCAGCTGCTGGCGATGCTCGCGCCGAAGGAATCGAGCGACATGATGCAGTCGCTCGTCGTCGACGCATTGCAGTGCGGCGCCTTTCCGCACTGGGTCGACGGCAGCGACGACTCGACGCCGATGGCCGGCGACAACGCACTGAACGTGATTGCCGGCGCGTACAAGTTCGGCGCGACCGATTTCGACCTGGTGTCGGCCGCGCGGCTGACGAAGCAGTCGGTATTCGATCCTTCGAGCGCATGCAACGACCGCACGAGCGCGGCGGGGCTCGCCAATTTCCTGACGGCCCATTACCTGTCGCAAAGCGACGACGGCCATTCGTCGTCCGCGACCATCGAGCGCGTGCTGAGCGATCGTTCGGCCGCCGCGTTCCTGCAGGCGCTGCCGGCGAGCGTGCTGAATGCGCCGTCGGTCGGCGTGACGCCGGACAACATCGGCACGCTGTACACGCGGGCCGGATGGTGGCGCAACATCTTCGACTACACGAACAAGGTGATCGCCGCGCGCAACGCACCGCCGTCCGGTTCGGCGCCCGGCACGCTGGGCACGCTCGTGCCGGGCGCGTTCCACGAGTCGACGGAGCCGAACTACTTCTGGACCTTCGCGCAGGACTGGACCGCACTGATCGACGCGATCGGCGGCAAGCAGGCGGCCGTCGCGCGGCTGAACAACCTGTTTGCGATCACGACGCCATTCTCGACCGTGCCGGGCTCCGCCGACCTGAACGGCGGCGAAGCGTCCACCCGCCTGTACATCGGCAACGAACCGTCGTTCCAGTCGCCGTGGGGATACAACTGGGCCGGCCAGCCGAGCGGCGCGCAGTACATCCTGCCGATCATCATGTCGAAGGCGTTCACGACCGCGCGCGACGGCCTGCCGGGCAACGACGACATGGGCGCGACGTCGAGCTGGTACGTGTGGGCGGCGCTCGGCATGTTCCCGGTCATTCCGTCGGAAGCCGGGCTCGCGTTGTCCACGCCGCAATTCAGCGGGATCACCGTCTGGCTCGGCAACGGCAAGACGCTGCGGCTCGACAGCGACAAGCAGGTCGCGATGGACGCGTCGGGTCGTCCGTCGTTCGCGTACATCCAGTCGCTGAAGGTCAACGGTGCGGACTATGCCGGGTCGTGGCTGCCGCTCGGCACGATCGCCAACGGCGGGACGATGCGCTACACGCTGTCCGCGACGCCGACGCAATGGGCGGCTGCCGACAACCTGACGCCGCCGTCCGGGCCGAACGCGGACTACACGCGCATGACGGCTGGCGCGCACTGACGGCGGCGCCATCACGGAGGGCGCGTGGCGGCTCGACCGTCCCGACCGTCCCGACCGCGGATCGGGGCTCGGCGGTGTGCCGCCGGCATGCCGACGGGCGTTACGGACGCAGCAGATCGAACCCGCCGAACACGACGACACCGCTGAGCGCGATCATCGCGACGGAGTGCTGGCCGAAGTAGAGAATCGCGGCGGCAAGCCACGTCGTGATGCAGAAGGCGCCGATGCGGGCCATCGTGTGTTCCTCGAATACATGATGAATGAAGCGCGCGCCGCACGGCGCTCGCCGCTCGAACCGGCGAGCGGGTCACGGGGGCAGGCGGAACAGGCGACCCGCTGCGCCGCGATGGCGGTGTCGGCACGCGTGGCATGCCGCGCCCGACAGGGCGGGAGTCGATACCGGCGCGGTAGCACGCGAACGCCCGAAGGCGGTCGACGCGCGGTTCCGGCCGGCGAAGCCGCGATTTTACCAGCGCCGCGGTGGTGCCATTCTGGCCCTTTCGCGACTGAAACGGCGATCGGTCGGCGCATCCGTCCGACCCCGATACTCAAGTTTCGTGTGACGAATGCCGTAAACGAGTTGGAAGGCATTTCCCGCCCCGTCACGATTCGTTTACCGACCCAGGGACCGACACGATGCAGATCGATTTCTCCACGACCGCGCGCGCCTCGCTGGCGGACAGCGGCGTGAGCGCAAACCCATCGGCCGCCGCGGCCGCGACCTCGTCCGCCGACGGCACTACGGCTGCCCCGGGCAGCACCGGCACGACGGGGACGAGCAGTACCACCGGCGCGAAGGCGGCCGGCGATACCGGCGAAACGCTCGGCGCATCGGGTGCGTCGTCGGCGGAGGACCCGGCCGTCACGCAGTTGAAGGCATTGATCGAGCGGCTGCAGAAGCAGCTCGCGACGCTGGAACGGCAGATGGCGGACGCGGCCCGGCGCGCGAAGGACGATCCGTCCGCCGTCATCGAGCAGCAGACGCTGGGCGCGCAAGCCAGCTCGATCTCGGCGGCGCTGTCGACGGCGATCTCGCAACTCGCGGCGGCGCTCCAGAAGTCGGGCAACGCGTCGTCGGGCGGGCTGGTGTCGACCCAAGCCTGACGGCTTCGGGCCGCGCGGCCCGCACGCATTACAATCGCAAGCGCGTCTCCCTCGAAAGGACGGCAGAACGATGCATGCGGAACCCGACGACGACGAACTCGTCCGCTTCGACGCCCACGGCGGCACGCCGCTGCCGGCGGCCGAGGTCGAAGGCTGGCTGGAACACGACGGCGCGCGCATCTGGCACGCGTCGTTCGGCCATGGGCCGCCGGTCGTGCTGCTGCACGGCGGCCTCGGTCACGCCGGCAACTGGGGCAACCAGGTGCCGGCGCTGCTCGCGGCCGGCTACCGCGCGATCCTGATCGACAGCCGCGGCCACGGCCGCAGCACGCGCGACGCGCAACCCTATTCCTACGAACGCATGGCGTCGGACGTGCTGGCGGTGCTCGACGCGCTGCATGTCGACCGCGCGCGCTTCGTCGGCTGGAGCGACGGTGCGTGCGTCGCGCTCGTGCTGGCGGCCCGTGCACCGGCCCGCGCGGCCGGCGTGTTCTTCTTCGCGTGCAACATGGACCCGAGCGGCACGAAGGAGGTGGTGCCGGGCCCGCTGATCGACCGCTGTTTCGCGCGGCACCGCAAGGACTACGCGCAACTGTCCGCGACACCCGATCAGTTCGACGCATTCGTCGCGGCCGTCAGTGAAATGATGCGCACGCAACCGAATTACACGGCGGGGGATCTCGCGGCGATTGCCGTGCCGGTCGCGATCGTGCAGGGCGAGCACGACGAATTCATCCGCCCCGAGCATGCCGCGTATCTGGCGGACACGATTCCGGGCGCGACGCTGACGATCCTGCCCGGCGTCAGCCATTTCGCGCCGCTGCAGCGCCCCGCGCGATTCAACGCGGCGATGCTGGCGTTTCTCGACCGGCTGCCGCGGTGATCGTACGCGCCCGCCGGGCCGCATGCGTCGTCCGGCCGATGCGGATTCTTCTCGCCGGCCGTCGTACTCCGTCGTTCCAGAAAAACAATCGTTCGGGACTCAGATCATGCGCGTCATCCTGATTTGCCTTGCATTCCTGATTGGCGATGCCCACGCCGGGCCGTTTGCATCCGACCTGCACGAATCGGTGGATACGGTCGACGTCAAGGTGAAGGATTTCTACGGCAAGGAAGATACCGGCACGGTCGCGATCACGCGGTTCATGCCGAGCGGGAACGGCCCATTCCCGATCCTGCTTCTCAATCACGGGCGCAATGCGCAGGATCGTGTCTCACCGGCGCGATTTCGTTATACGCAACAGGCCAGGTTCTTCGTCAGCAAAGGATTTGCCGTATTCGAACCGACGCGGATCGGATACGGGCGATTCGGCACGCAGTTCGATCCGGAATACAGCGGTGCATGTCGCCACAAGGATTATCACCCGCTGGTCGACGCGGCACGCGCCGAGGAGCGCGCGGTACTGGACTACGCGAAACACCAACCGGACGTCGACCCGAATCGCATCGTCATCGTCGGTCAATCGGTAGGCGGCCTCATCACGACGGCGATGGCGGCCGACAATCCGGACGGCGTGGTCGCGGCGATCAATTTCGCCGGCGGCGCCGGCGGCGATCCCGTCCAGCACCCCGGGGCGCCGTGTCAGGGCGAACTGATGGAAGCGATGTTTTCAAGCTTCGGGACCACGGCGCGTGTCCCGATGCTGTGGATCTATACGGAGAACGACCGGTACTTCGATCCGACCTACAGCGGCGCGTGGTACAAGGCCTTCGTCCGTGCGGGCGGCGACGCGGATTATCGGCTGCTGCCGCCGTTTTCCGACAACGGACACCTGCTGTTCTCGCGTGGCATCGACCTCTGGCAACCCGTCGTGTCCGAATTTCTCGAGCATCACGGCTTTCCTTCCGCACACCAGCCTTGACCCGCATCGCGGTCGAGCCTCGATCGCGGCAGGCGCGGCGGCACCCGTGACGATGCGTGATGCCGCGGGTCTCATAAGAATTTCTTTAGGCTCGCGCAACATATCGTCGATTGTTGGCGGCCGGCCGGCGGCGGATAGTCCTGCATCGACAGGCCGGCCAGAACGATCGCCGTGCGGCGCGTAGCGGCCTGTTGCTCATGCAACCATCCGATACCAAAGGAACCGCAACGATGCGATTCACCATGACCCGCTTCGCCGCGACGCTGCTCGTCGCCGCCTGCGCCACCACTGCGGCCGGCCGCGCGGCCGCCGCCGTGCAGGACGACATCCGCGACACCGTGACCCGCCACGTCGCCCCGCTGATGAAGCAGTACGCGATTCCCGGCATGGCGATCGGCATCGTCGCCGACGGCAAGCCTTACGTGTTCGACTACGGCGTGATGTCGAAGCAGACCGGCAAGCCCGTCACCGGCGGCACGCTGTTCGAGATCGGCTCGGTCAGCAAGACGCTGACCGCGACGCTCGCATCGGACGCGCAGGAGGACGGCGAGCTGTCGCTCGCGGACCCGGTCGCCAAGTATCTGCCCGAACTGCAGGGCAAGCCGTTCGGCGTCGTCACGCTGCTCCAGCTCGGCACGCACACGCCCGGCGGGACGCCGCTGCAGGTGCCCGACAGCATTCGCGACGACGCCGGCCTGATCCGCTATCTCGACGCGTGGCGGCCCGAGTATGCGCCGGGCACGCACCGCAAGTATTCGAACGTCGCGATCGGCATGCTCGGGTGGCTCACCGCGAAGGCCATGCACAAGGACTTCGCGGCGCTGATGGAGCAGCGGCTCTTTCCCGCGCTCGGCATGACGCACACGTACATCAACGTGCCCGACGCACGCATGGCCGATTACGCGCAGGGCTATACGAAGGACGGCAGGCCGGTCCGGATGACGCAAGGCATGCTGTGGCAGCCGGCCTACGGCGTGCGGACCACGGCGGCGGACCTGTTGCGCTTCGTGCAGGCGAACATGGGGATGATCCAGACGGCGCCGCGCCTGCAGCGCGCGATCGACCGCACGCACGCCGGTTATTTCCGCGCGGGGCCGCTGACGCAGGACCTGATCTGGGAACAGTATCCGTACCCGGTCGCGCTGCCGACGCTGCTCGAAGGCAACGCACCGAAGATGCTGTACGACGCGGTACCGGCCAGCGCGATCAAGCCGCCGCTGGCGCCGAACCCCGATACGTGGATCAACAAGACCGGTTCGACCGGCGGCTTCAGCACGTATGTCGCATTCGTGCCGTCGAAGCGGATCGCGATCGTGATGCTCGCGAACGGCAGCGTGCCGATCGAGGACCGCGTGAAGGCCGCGTACGGGATTCTCGGGTCCCTTGGCGCCGGGCGGTAACGTTTCCGCGAGCGGCGGCGACAGGGGTGGGGCGCGATGGCGCGTGCGAGCCGTGTCGTCGTCGCTTACCCGGCCGGTTGCTCGTCGTAGGCGACGAAGATCTTCCGCGTGCGTTCGACGACTTCCCAGGTGCCGCGAAAGCCGGGGGGAATCACGAAGCGGTGGCCCGCGCGCACGGTCTTCCGGTTGCCCTCGGTGTCGGTGAGCACGGACGTGCCTTCCAGGATCTCGCAGTACTCCGCTTCCGTATAGGCGACATGCCAGCATCCGGGCGTGCTTTCCCAGATGCCGGTCGAGAACCGCCCGCACGGACTCGCGAAGCCCGGCGTGAGCGTCTGCAGCGGATCGCCGGAGATCAGCTTCTCGGGCGACACGCGGTACTGCGTGGGCGCGCCGCTCGGGCGGAGCGCGTCGGTAATCAATGAAACGTCGATCATGATGGTCAGGTTGCGTCGAATTGAAATGAACGCGCCGTCGGCGCGTTCGCATGATTTCATACTTGCGGGCGGTTGCGTCAGTTGCCGGTTTTCAGTTGCTGCCACAGGCGGTTCTCGAGGCGCGCGATGTCGGCCGAACGCGGCTTCGAGAGCGTCATCCTGTCGAGCACGTCGGCGGACAGGTACACGTTCGGGTCGTGCGCGACGGCCGGCGTCACGTACTGACGGGCCGCCCGGTTGGCGCTCGGGTAGTAGATCTCGTTGGTGATGTCCGCGTTGACCTTCGGGTCCTGGATGTAGTTGATCCATTGCAGCGCGGCCTCCGGATGCGGCGCATCCTTCGGAATCGCCATCACGTCGAACCACAGGATGCCGCCTTCCTTCGGGTTCGCGTAGCGGATCTCGTAGCCGCGTTTCGCCGCGGCCGCTTCGCGGCGCGCGACGCTGACGTCGCCCGACCAGCCGAGCACGACGCAGACGTCGTTGTTCGCGAGGTCGTTGTTGTAGCCCGACGAGTTGAACTGCGTGATGTAGGGGCGCACCTTCTTCAGCATGTCGAACGCCGCGTGATAGTCGGCCGGGTTCTTGCTGTTCGGGTCCTTGCCGAGATACTGGAGCGCGGCCGCAAACACGTCGTCCGGCGCATCGAGGAACGACACGCCGCAGCTTTTCAGCTTCGACACGTTGGCCGGATCGAACACCAGCGCCCAGCTGTCGAGCGGCGCACCGTCGCCGAGTGCCTTCCTGACCGCCTGCACGTTGTAGCCGACGCCGTCGGTGCCGTAGGCCCACGGCACACCGTACTGGTTGCCCGGGTCCGATTCGGCGATCTTCTTCATCAGCGCGGGATCGAGGTTCGCGAGATTCGGCAGCTTCGTCTTGTCGAGCTTCTGGTACACGCCGGCCTGGACCTGCTTGGCCATGTAGTTCGACGTCGGCACGACGATGTCGTAGCCCGAACTGCCGGCCAGCAGCTTCGACTGCAGCGTGTCGTCGCTGTCGTAGACGTCGTAGCGCACGTGCACGCCCGTTTGTTTCTGGAAGTCCGGGATCGTCGTCTTCGCAATGTACTCGGACCAGTTGTAGACGTTCAGTTCGGCGTCGGCCGCGCGGGCCGGCGACACCGACAGCGGCGCGAAGCACGCAACGGTCGCGATTGCAACGGGGAAGGCGAGACGAAAAACGCGGACGATCATGGTCACTCCCTTTCGGAACGAGGGCGGCGCACTGCGTGGCGCATGCGCGCCGCGGGACGGTCGGCGAGGCGCGCGCCGGTTCGCTTCGAACCGCGAACGCGCCGACGGGCCTCGCCGGATATCGGAGATGACTGTAGGGGGCGGCCGGCCGGATGTCTGTCCATGAAATCCGTACAGCCGGGCGGCCGCGTGCACCGGAACCCGGCGCGAGGGAATTGGCAACGCACTTTTGGCGTGGTAACGGTGGTCGTCTCCTTCTCCCGTGCATCGTATGACCGACCATGACACCGCCGCGGCGACCGATATCCAGTTGAACCAGCTCGTGTTCCTGTCCGACGCGCTGTCGGCCGTGGCCGGAGCGATCGGCTCGCCGGATTTCGTCGCGGTCGTGTTCGAGAACCTCGCGCGCATCGTCGATTGCGATTCCATTCATCTGGATTACGAGGACGAGTCGCTGCTCGAGCGGCGCGTCGGCTGGATCGGCAGCTACGGCACGTATCCGGACCAGATCGAGCGCACGATGACGCGCTATTACCGCGATTTCGCGCGGATCGACACGACCTTCGACTGCATCCGCGGCGAGCGCGATACGCAGTTGCTGCAGTTGTCGACGCTGCGGCTGAACCCGGAGATCCGGCGCGCGTTTTACGATACCGAGGACATTCACGACGAATGCGTGGTCACGTATCGCGTGGACGAGCTGACCTACGCGCTGTCGGTATGCCGCGCGCGCCGGCTGCCGCCGTTTTCGCTGAAGGAGCTGAGCATCGTCCGGCATGTCGCGCTGATCGTGTTGCCGCTGGCGGTCGCGCATCGACGCATCGTCGGCGACCGGCCGGCCGATGCAGGCGCGGCGCGTGCGCGCGAGGGCGTCGTCACGCAGCGACTGCACGACGTGTTCGAGAAGCTGACGTCGCGCGAGTCGGAAGTGTGTGCCCGCCTCATTCGCGGCCGGAAGACGCAGGATATCGCGCACGAACTCGGCATTCGTCCGTCGTCGATCGACACCTACGCGCGGCGCGCGTTCGCGAAGCTCGGCATCGAATCGCGGCGCCAGCTGCTGAACCTGCTGGTCGATCACGATGCGCTCGACGCGTCGTCGGCGGCGCGCAGGAGCGACGCGTGACGGCGCCGCCGTGACGCACCCGCGATACGCAAGGAGCGCCCGTTGAGCATGGTCTGGGATGGAATCACGAGCGCCGATGTGCTCGGTGACGCGCAGGTCGAAAGCCGGCACGCATTGGCCGACGCGGCGCGCAGCGGCGAATGGGCGACGGTGCTCGACTTCGTGGCACGCCAGCCCGACCTCGTCAATGCGACGCGGCTCGGCGGCACGTCGTTTTACACGCCGCTGCATCAGGCCGCTTTCGGCGGCGCGCCGCGAACGGTCGTTGCCGAGCTGCTGCGCCTCGGTGCATCGCGCATGCTGCGCGATGCACGACGCGAGCGTGCGGTCGACATCGCCACGCGGTTCGGGCATCGGCACCTGGTCGAGTTGCTGACGCCGCAGCCGCAGCGCTTCGTGCCCGACGATACGCTGCGCGCCATCCAGCGCCGTTTCCACGAGATGATTCTCGGCCGCATCGCTCACCTGCGCGTCGACGCACTGCGCCTGCCCGAACTCGAACCGCTGCTCGAACTCGACGCGCAGGCCGGAAACACGTGGTTCGCCGTGCCGGGCATGTACGGCGGCTTCGGTTATGCGTTGCGCACGGACGGCGAGACGACCGTGCTCGTGTCGGAGAGCTGGAGCCGCGTGGTCGGCGGGTCGGGCCAGCGACACGAGATCACCGCGCATGGCTGCACGCTGGTCGAAGAAGGGTTCGTCTGACGCGGCCGATCGTCCCGTCGCGCTCGAAACCCGAATGACGCGCGGCCCGAATGCCTGTTCGGGCGATTCGGGCCGGCAAGGCGCAGGGGAGGGGCGAATCGTTGCGCGTGTCGGGAGGCGTGCTCTCCTGCGCGCCGCCGCGGCTCAATGTCCGCGATAGATCGAGTGGCGGCTGTCGATCGTCGTCGCGCGGCCGGATTCGCCGGTGGTGCGGGCTTCGCTGCCGTAGCCCGCTTGGTCGGCTTCCGGTGCGACGGTATTTTCACGCACGCGCTTTTCGGCGGCGAGGATCGCGACCGGATACCGGTTGTGGTCCAGCGCCGGGGTGTAGCCGACGGCCGCGAGGCGGGCCATTTCGGTCTTCACGTCGGCGCGGGTCAGCGGGCGGTCGGCCTGTTGCGCGAACGACAGCACGGGTGCGGAAAGGATCAGTGCGGCAAGCGTGGAAGAAATCGGCGTTTTCATCATGGGTCCCTGTCAGGTTGGGTGAACCGCAACCACGTCGATGTCGTTGCGAGTGCAGCCAATATAGGTATCGCCACGCCCGGGAAAAACGGCCTCCGGCCCAATTGATTTTTGAGCTGGAATCACGAATCGGGAGCGAATTCGGTCGACGGCCTTGCCGGTCAAGCGTTTCGCCGGAACGGGGGCGGGGAGGCACATCGGTACGCGCATCAAACAGGTCGATCAGACCTCGTGGGACTCAAGTGTGTCGAATTCCGTCTTGGACAGACTTAACCGGCGTCCCTAGACTGAACTCGCTTTCCCATACTCCCTGGAGAAAATCATGAGTCTCGAAGACAAGCTGCCCTGCAACAAGATCCTTGGTTTCGGTACTGCCCCGCTCGGCAACATGTTCCGCAACATTCCCAACGCGGAAGCCGCGGCCACCGTCGAAGCGGCATGGCAACACGGCATCCGATATTTCGATTCGGCACCGTTCTACGGCGCCGGTCTCGCGGAAATCCGCCTCGGCGACGCGCTGGCGAACCATGCGCGTGATGAATACGTATTGAGCACGAAGGTCGGCCGCGTGATCCTCGATGAAATCGAAGACGTGTCGGCGCGCGATCTCGGCGAAAAGGGCGGCCTGTTCGAACACGGCCGGCCGAACCGCATCGTCAACGACTACACGGCCGACGCGACGCTGCGTTCGATCGAGGACAGCCTGAAGCGCCTGCGTACCGACCGCCTCGACATCGTCTGGGTGCACGACATCGCCCAGGACTTCCACGGCGATGAATGGCTCGCGCAATTCGAGGTCGCGCGCAAGGGCGCATTCCGCGTGCTGAGCAAGCTGCGCGAAGAAGGCGTGATCGACGCATGGGGCCTCGGCGTGAACCGCGTCGAACCGATCGAGCTGGTGCTCGACCTCGCCGAACCGCAACCGGACGGCATGCTGCTGGCCGGCCGCTACACGCTGCTCGATCACGAACGTGCGCTGCAACGCGTGATGCCGGCGGCTGCCGCGCAGAACGTCGGGATCGTCGTCGGCGGCCCGTACAGCTCGGGCGTGCTCGCAGGCGGCACGCACTTCGAATACCAGAAGGCTTCGCCGGCAATCCTGGCGAAGGTCGAGCGGATCAAGGCGATCGCCGCGCGCCACGACGTGCCGATCAAGGCCGCCGCGCTGCAGTTCTCGATGTCGCATCCGGCCACCGTCGCGGTGATCCCGGGCGCGAGCCGTCCGGAGCGGATCGCGGAAGACCAGGCTGCGCTGAACGTGGCGATTCCGGCCGATTTCTGGCGTGACATGCATGAACAAGGCCTGATCGCGGCCAATGCGCCGCTGCCGACCGGTCGTTGATCCTGACGGGTGATGACGTGGCACAGGCAAATGCAAGCATCGAACTCCCGGCTTCGGCCGGAACCGTCTGGCAACTGATCGGCGGCTTCGGGTCGCTGCCCGACTGGCTGTCGTACATTCCTGCCAGCGAGCTGGGCGAAGGCGGGCGCGTGAGGCGTCTCGCGAACCTGGTCGGCGAGACGATCGTCGAGCGGCTGGTCGCGTTCGACGAAGCGGCACGCAGCTACACGTACGCGATCCTCGAAGCGCCGTTCCCGGTCGTGAACTATCGCGCCACGCTGCGCGTGCGCGAAAACGGATCGAACGCGTCGACCGTCGAGTGGTCGGGCACGTTTACGCCACGCGGCGCGACCGACGACGAGACCATCCGGTTGTTCCGCGGGATCTACGAAGACGGCCTCGCGGAACTGGCGAAGCGGTTCGCGGCGGACTGACGGCAGTGCGTCGCATCGTGTGTGAAGGCGGGGGCGCGTCCATGCCGTTCGGTATGCGAAGCAGGTGCGCGCCCGCCACCTGCGCGCGGGGTGCCGGTCTTATTTCTCAACCGCCGCGACAACGTCCTCGCCGGTCAGGATCTCGCGGAAGATGCCGACCAGCGGCCGCAGGTTGACCTTGTGCCACGCGGCCCACAGCGGCGTGCGGTAGCTGAACCACGGCAGCTCGCGCAACACGACGCCTTCCGGTACCTGGTGTCGCAGGCTCTGCTGGATCATCGTCACGCCGAGCCCGGCGGCAACCAGGCCGAGCGCCGCGAGCGGCTCGGTCGCTTCCACCGAAATGTCCGGCGAGAAGCCGGCCCTTGCACAGGCCGCGACGAACGCGCCGTGACGCGGCGCGCTTTCCTGCTGCGTCACGCCGATCCACGCCTGGGCGGCGAGATCGCCGGCGACGAGCGCCTTCTTCTTCACGAGCGGGTGCCCGTCGGGCATCGCGAGCAGCATCGGATCGTTCAGCACCATCGTCGAGTCGAGTTCGGGATCGTCGGGCGCGGGCGGCTCGGTGACGAGCGCGATGTCGAGGCTGCGCTCGCGCAAGCCTTCGAGCTGCGCGGCGGACTGATAGTTGTACAAGGCGATATGAACGGCGGGACGATCGGCGCGCAGCGTCTTCAGCGCGCGCGGCAGCACGCCCGAGTGCGTGGCCGTTTCGAGGTAACCGATGCACAGGCCGCCTTCGTCGCCGCGGCCGAGCCGGCGCGCGAGCGATTCGAGCCGGTTCGCATGGCGCAGGAACGCATGCGTTTCGCTGAGGAACGTGCGCCCGTCGCGCGTCAGACGAATGCGCTGCTGGCTGCGTTCGAACAGCGTCAGGCCGAGCTTTTCCTCGAGCTGCGCGATCTGGCGGCTGAGCGGCGATTGCGAAATGTGCAGGCGCTCGGCCGCGCGGCCGACGTGTTCTTCTTCCGCGACCGCGATGAAATACTGAAGCTGGCGGATGTCGAGCATATAAGACCTTCGGGGACTCAAGTCTTTTTAATTATGTCCCTGGTGGACTTATTCGTGCAACCTGGCCGGATGCAATTTTCCTTCAAACCCGGGGAGGCGTGCGAGCCTCGACGACATGCCGCCGATCGCGCGTCAGGCGTCGCATGCGCGGCGCCGCCGGCGCGCCTCGTCAATTTCCGTACAGGTCGAAATCGAAATACTTCGACTGGATCGTGTTGTAGGTGCCGTCGCTGCGGATCTGCGCGATCGCGCGATTGAGTGCGTCGCGCAGGTCGCCGTCGGCCTTGCGCACGCCGGCCGCGTCGCCGTTGCCCATGATCTTCGGGTCGTACACGACGCCGCCGGCGAACGAGAAGCCCTTGCCGCGCGGCGTCGACAGGAACCCGAGCTGGCCTTGCACGGCATCCATCAGCACGCCGTCGACGCGCCCGGTGACGAGGTCCGCATACGCCTGGTCGTAGCTCGGATACGGGACGACCTCGACCTTCGCGGCCGCCCACTTCTCTCGCGCATAGGTTTCCTGGATCGTGCCCTGTTCGACCGCGACGCGCTTGCCGGCGAGCTTCGCCGCGTCCGGCAACAGCCCCGAGCCGGTGCGCGCGATCAGCCGCGTCTGGTTGCGGTACAGGCGGTCGGTGAAGTCGATCTGCTGGCGCCGCTGTTCGGTCGCGGCCATCGACGACAGGATCACGTCGAACTTGCGCGCCTGCAGCCCCGGAATCAGCCCGTCGAAACTGCTCGACACCCACACGCATTTCGCCTTCAGCTTCGCGCACAGCGCGTTGCCGAGATCGATGTCGAAGCCTTGCACGCTGCCGTCGGTCGCGGTCGATTCGAACGGCGGGTAGGTCGGGTCGACACCGATGCGGATGGTCGTCCATTCCTTCGCCGACGCCAGCGACGCGAAGGCCATCGCGGCGGCGGAAAGGAGAATCGTGAGGCGCGTCTTCATGGTCAGGCTCCGTTCGTGTGAGGAAGAGTAGGCATGCGCGTCAGCTCGGGAAATCGCCGCGCTGGAAATCGTTCGACAGTTCGAGGGCGTCGGCCATCTCGCCGACGGTGACGGGCTTGATCGGTGCGCGGATCCGGTAGTAACCGACGTCGCCGACGCTGCGCCGCTGCACCTCGGCGATCAGCTCGCCGACCGTCGTGCCGCACCAGCGGCCCTGGCACGGGCCCATGCCGCAGCGCGTGAATGCCTTCATCTGGTTCGGTCCCTGGCAACCAAGCGCGGCGAGCTGGCGGATCTCGCCGGCCGTGATCTCCTCGCAGCGGCACACGATCGTGTCGTCGTCGGGGCGGCGCAGCGCGGCGGGCGGCGTGTACAGCGCATCGAGCAGCGGGCGCACCGCGAGATGACGATGCAGCGCGCGCAGTACCGGGCGCTCGCGTGCGGCCTGCCGCTGCGCGTCGAGCGTGCCGAGTTCCGCGGCGATGCCGAGCGCCGCCA
>NZ_JAAGPK010000351.1:0-2018 GCF_017104685.1 Burkholderia sp. Tr-20355
CCCCACCCCTCTCCGCTCCGCCGCGCCGCGGGGCTTCGCGGTGGCCACGCCCGACGCGCATGGCGTGTGGCCGCTGTCGCCCGCGCAGCTCGGCCTGTGGTTCCTGTGGCGCGCGCAGCCGGACAGTGCCGCGTACAACATTCCGGTTGCGCTGCGCGTGCGCGGCCCGCTCGACGTCGATGCGCTGCGCGCGGCGTTCGCGGATGCCGCCGCCGTTCATCCGGCATTGCGCGCGCGGCTCGTGGCGCGCAACGGCGCGCTGCCGGGCCAGCGGATCGACGCGGATGTTGACGTCGAACTGCCCGTGATCGACCTGTCGGCCCAGGCCGATGCGCTTGTCCGAGCCGCCGCACTGACCGACGAGGATGCCCTCGCGCCGTTCGACCTTGCGGCCGATGCGCCGCTGTGGCGTGCCCGCGTGCTGCGGCTCGACACGGACGACCACGTGCTGTCGGTGACGATCCATCACATCGTGTCGGATGGCGAATCGATCGAGCTGTGGCTCGATGCGGTGCGCACGCGTTATGTCGCTCGGGTGCACGGCGACGCGCTGCCGGCGCTGGACGCGATCCAGCCGGCCGCGCCGCTCGTGCTGCCCGCGCCGTGCCATCCGGCCCGCGTCGCGTATTGGCAGGATGCGCTGGCCGATCTGCCGTCGCGCGTGCTGCCGCAGCGTGCGGACGCGCCGGCCCATCCGCAATGGCGAGCGGCCCGTCTCGCATTCGAATTCGATGCGCACCTGATCCGCGCCGCACGCGACGCCGCATCGGCCGCGCACGCCACGTTGCCGATGCTGCTGCATGCGGCGCTCAATACCGCGCTGTTCCGCGTGACGGGCGCGGCCGACCAGCCGGTCGGCGTGCTGGCGTCGACGCGCGCGCTCACCGGCGATGCGGCCCGCGACGCGCTCGGTCTCTTCATCAACTCGGTCGTCGTGCGCACGCGGATCGACCCGGCAGACCGCCGCGCGGACGTGCTCGCGCAGGTGCGCGATACGGCGCTCGCCGCGTATGCGCATGCCGACGTGCCGTTTGCCGACGTCGTCGCCGCGCTGCGCGCACCGCGTGCCGCGCAGGCCAATCCGCTGTTCCAGGTGATGTTCAACTACCTGCGTCCGACCGGCGCGGCCGCGCGCGACTGGGCCGGTCTGTCGCTCGCCGAATTCGACGACGTGCGCCATCGCGTCGTGTTCACGCTGGAGCTGGACGTCGTCGAGCATCCGGACGGGCGCGTCAGCGCTGCGTTCTCGTATGCGGACGAACTGCTCGACCGCGGTTTCGTCGATGCGCTCGTCGATGTCTATCACGATGAAGTTGCGCGCTTCGCCGGTGCGTCGGAAGCGGCGCTCGGCGTGCCGGACGCACGCGACGCCGCGTTCGGCGCGCATGCACACGCGGCAGCACGGGGCCACGCGCCGTCGTCGCATGCGGCGGCGGTGCTGGCGGCCTTGTGGTCCGACACGTTCGCGACCGCCGCACCCGAGCCCGATGCGGACCTGTTCGAAGCCGGCGCGACGTCGTTCGACGTCGTGCGCTTCGTCGACGCGGCCGGCCGTGCCGGTCACGCGCTGACGGTCGCCGACGTGTTCGCGTCGCCGACGCTCGCAGCCCTCGGTGCACGGCTGGATGCGCGTGCGGAAACAGCACAGGAGGCGCGCCATGCTGGCTGAAGTGCGTCCGGACGGATTCACGATGCTCGATACGTACCGCCTCGCATTCGCGGACGGCCTGTTCGCGCTGCGCGACGGCACGGAGATCCGTGTCGCGCAGGGCGACGGCATCGGCGCGCAGCTGCTGCGCGCGCAACTCGGCGACGACGGTGCGCTGCGCCTCGTCGCATACAACCATCGCGCGGCGCCGGCCGACCAGCGGCGCGCGCTGCTGGCGGCGCTGGCCGCGGCGTTTTCGGACAGCGCGCGCCATGCGGCGATCCGGCTCGACCCGGCCGCATGGCCGGCGGTCGCGCTCGATGCGCTGCGCGCGAGCGGCGTGCTCGCCGACCGCGGCCGCTGCATGCGT
>NZ_JAAGPK010000352.1:0-2141 GCF_017104685.1 Burkholderia sp. Tr-20355
TCGTCGCGCTGGCGGCCGGAGCGGTCGCGTCGCCGGCGGCCGCGAGGGCATGCTGTGCGCCGGACTGCGCGTTCGCGTCGGCCTGCAGCGCCTGCGGCGTGGCCTGGGCCGGCGCCTGCTGGGTGGCGAGCGCGCCTTTCGCATCGGCGAGCGTACGGTCGAACGTCGGCACCTTCGGCGTCAGCGGTGCGGCGGCGCTCGACGCGGTAGCCGCCGGCGCCGAGGTCGTTGTCGCTGCGGACGTGCCGGTTGCCGGCAGCGCGATCGCGCCGGCACCGCCCGTCAGCTTGGCGAGCGCGGCTTGCAGCGCGTCGCGGCTCGACGCCGGTTCGAGCGGCTGGGCAGCCGTATCCCGGGTTGCATGATCGGCCAGCGTCGCCGTGGCGTCGGGCTGGCCGGACACGGCCGTTTTTTGCGTCGTGTCGGCGACAGCGGCAGCGGCGGCGGTGCCAGCCGCATCGGCCGGCGTCGTCGCGTTGTCCGTGCGCGCCTGCAGTTGCGCCTGCACGGCCGCGGCGGCCGCGAGCGCGGCGGCGTCCGGACTGGTCGTCGCGTTCGCGGCGTCGGTCGACTTGTCGTCGTCGTCCGTGCCCGACGGCTTCGTGCCGGCGGCCGGCTTCGACGCGGCCTGCGTCGTCGACGCATCGGGCGCGGCGGTACTCGACGCGTCGCGACGCGTGACGACGCTTTGCTTCAGCGTCTGCGCGAACGGCACGGCGGTCGCGGTCGCCGATGCATCGTTGCCGGCGGCGGACGAACCCGTGCCGCGGGCGGCCTTGAGTGCGGCGCCGGCGGTATCGAGCAGCGCGCCGAGCAGGGGCAGGGGAGGCATGTCGGTTCTCTCGTTCGAATGCGGTGGTCGGTTACGACGAGCGGGCCGCGTCGGCCCGCATGCGCAGGATCTTCGCGGCGTGTTCGTCGGCGTCGCGCTGTTCGCGCCGGGCCTCGCGCGTCGCTGCCTGCGCGACGCCGCGCGCCTGCAGGATTTCATACGAGCCGACGGTGCGTTTCTTTTGCTGCCAGTTCGGGCGCGCTTCGTCGATGCGGACTTCGGCGGCGGCCAGCACGTTGCGCTGCTGCGCGATCGCCGCGTCGAGCGTGTCGATGAACGCCTGGAAATTGCGCCAGTTGCCGGCCGGCATCCCGTGTTGCGCAGACTGCGCGAAGCGTGCGTGATATTCGTCGCGGTAGCGCAGCAGCGCGTCGAGCTGTTCGGCGGCCGCGGTGCGGTCGCGCTGCGCGGTGCCGAGCTGCTTCGCGGCCGAGTCGAGGTCGTCCTGCGCACGGTCGAGCAGCAGTTGAAGGGGAAAGCCGTGAGCCATCGGGATCAGCCTCCGTAAGCGTCGAACAGCGCATCGAGCGCGGCGAGGCTCGGTGCGAACGGCGCGCATTCGCGAAAGCCCTGCTGCAGGAATGCCTCGATGCGCGGATAGAGCGCGATCGCGCGGTCGAGCTGCGCGTCGCGGCCGGGTGCGTAAGCGCCGACCGCGATCAGGTCGCGATTGCGCTGATAGCGCGACAGCATCTGCTTGAACTGCCGTACATGATCGAGATGGCCTTCGTCGATCAGCGCCGTCATCGCGCGGCTGATCGACGCCTCGATGTCGATCGCGGGATAGTGGCCGGCCTCGGCGAGCGCGCGCGACAGCACGATGTGGCCGTCGAGGATCGCGCGCGCCGAATCGGCGATCGGATCCTGCTGGTCGTCGCCTTCGGTCAGCACCGTGTAGAACGCGGTGATCGAGCCGCCGCCCTCGGGCCCGTTGCCGGTGCGCTCGACGAGCGCGGGCAGCTTCGCGAACACCGACGGCGGATAACCCTTGGTCGCGGGCGGCTCGCCGATCGCCAGCGCGATCTCGCGCTGCGCCATCGCGTAGCGCGTCAGCGAATCCATCAGCAGCAGCACGTGCTTGCCCTGGTCGCGGAAATACTCGGCGAGCGAGGTCGCGTACGCGGCGCCCTGCATCCGCAGCAGCGGCGACACGTCGGCCGGCGCGGCGACGACGACCGAGCGCGCGAGCCCGTCCTCGCCGAGGATCTGTTCGATGAATTCCTTCACTTCGCGGCCGCGTTCGCCGATCAGCCCGATCACGATCACTTCGGCGCTCGTGTAGCGCGCCATCGTGCCGAGCAGTACCGAC
>NZ_JAAGPK010000353.1:0-2160 GCF_017104685.1 Burkholderia sp. Tr-20355
CGCGGCGCGGCGGGCAAGCGCGGGCTAGGCGGGCGGCCGCCGCGCCGCTACACTCCGACGGTTCCCGCCCCGGCGCCTCGCTCGCCCGTTTCATCATGACCGCCACCGCCCGCCCGTCGTCCGCCGCCCTGCAGGGCGCGCTTTATGTCGCGCTGTCCGCGGCCGCTTTCGGCGCGATGGCGATTTTCGGCCGCTACGCGTATGCGGCCGGTGTCGACGTGCTCGGGCTGCTGATCGTGCGCTTCGCGATCGGCGGCGCGGTGCTGGCCGCGATCGCGCGACATCGTCGCGTCGCCTGGCCGCGCGGACGCGCGCTCGTGCCGCTCGTCGCGATGGGCGCGCTCGGCTACGTCGGGCAGTCGTTCTGCTATTTCAGCGCGCTGCAGCACGCGCAGGCGAGCCTCGTCGCGCTGCTGCTGTACCTGTATCCGGCGTTCGTCACGCTGCTGGCCGCGTGGTGGCTGGGCGAGCGCCTGACGCGCGCGAAGGCCGTCGCGCTCGTGCTGTGCGTCGCGGGTTCCGCGCTGATGGTCGGCGGCGGGCATGGCGAGCCGCTCGGGATCGCGCTCGCGCTGGCGGCCGCGGTGATCTATTCGCTGTACATCGTCGGCGGCACGAAGGCGACGCGCGGCGTCGATCCGCTCGCGACGACGGCGATCATCTGCCTGTCGGCGACCGCCACGCTCATGGTGATCGCCGTCGTGCGGACCGCCGCGTTCGGCGCGCCACCGCGCTGGCCCGCGACGAGCGGCGGCTGGGCGGCGATGCTCGCGATCGCGCTGGTGTCGACGGTCGCGGCCATGCTCGCGTTCTTCTCCGGGCTCGAACGGCTCGGGGCCGCGCGGACGTCGATGCTGTCGACGCTCGAGCCGGTCGTGACGGTCGCGCTCGCGGCGCTGCTGTTCGGGGAAGCGTTGTCGCCGCTGCAGTGGGCGGGCGGCGTCGCGATTCTGGCGGCGGTGCTGGCGCTCGTGCGCGCAGGCGGCGCGGCCGCCGACGATGCGACCGCGACGTCGAACGCATAGTCGGGGAGGGGCGCGACGCGGGCGCCGCGTCGGCGCCTGCGGTGCCGGCCCGCATCGCGTGTCGCCGGCGGGCCTGACGCTTACTCGTTGGGCGGCGGCGTCTTCGGCCGGAATTCGCACAACGGCTCGATCGCGCAGTGCCAGCATTCGGGCTTGCGGGCCTTGCACACATAGCGCCCGTGCAGGATCAGCCAGTGATGCGCGTCCTGCAGGAATTCCTTCGGCGTGAACTTCTCGAGTGCGGTCTCGACGGCCCGCACGTCCTTGCCCGGCGCGAGCCCCGTGCGGTTCGCGACGCGGAAGATATGCGTGTCGACCGCGATCGTCGGCTGGCCGAACGCGGTGTTCAGCACGACGTTCGCGGTCTTGCGGCCGACGCCCGGCAAGCCTTCGAGCGCTTCGCGATCGGCCGGCACCTCACCGTCGTAGCGCTCGAGCAGGATCCGGCTCGTCGCGACCACGTTCTTCGCCTTGGTCCGGTACAGGCCGATCGTCTTGATGTACTCGGTGACGCCTTCCTCGCCAAGCGCGACGATTTGTCGCGGGGTGTTCGCGACCGGGAACATCTTCCGCATCGCCTTGTTGACCGATACGTCGGTCGCCTGCGCGGACAGCATCACGGCGATCAGCAACTCGAACGGCGTCGAGTATTCGAGTTCGGTGGTGGGATGCGGATTGAGGCTCTGCAGCGTTTCGTAGATCGCGCGTCGTTTGCTGGCGTTCATGGGGCGTTCTGGTCGGGCGGCGCGGATGGGCTGCCTGGGTCGTCGTTGCCTGCGTCGTTCGGTTGATCGTTGCCGCTTGCCGCCGCGGCGTCGGCGTCGCGCCGCGCCTGCTGTTCGGCGAGCCGTTTGCGGCGCGCCTCGGCCGCGTCGATCTGGGCCTGGACGGCTGCGCTCACGCCTTCGGTGTTCTTCGGCCCGGCGCCTTGCCCGGACAGTTCTTCCTTCTTCTTGCGCGCGCGTTCGAGCGCGGCGGCGATGATCGCGCGCTTCTTCGCTTCGGCGTCGTCGGCGGCCGGGGCGTCCGGCGGGGCCGCCGGGTGGGGGCCCGCGGCCGATCGGAAGAGCGGCGTGTAGGGGAAGGGTGTTAAGGTCAGTGTAGCTTTCGAGTCGGGGTGTGTCATAGCAAGATA
>NZ_JAAGPK010000354.1:0-1794 GCF_017104685.1 Burkholderia sp. Tr-20355
TCACCGTATCGGCATCCGCCGCCGGCGGATGCCGATACGGTGTCGGTCAGCAGGCTGTCGAGGCGGCTTGCCAGCAGCGCGGCCGCAACGGAGTCGATACCGGTCATGATCGGAGCCTGCTCACCTCAGCCACTTCGTTGCGAATCCGGGCACGGCACGCCGGTGCCATCCGCGGGTACGGCGCGCCGGCCTCTCCCGTCGACGGGCCCTAGCCGCGCGCGCGATAGAGATCGGTCAATACCTGGGTCGAGCGCCGCGCCTCGAACAGCGCGGACAGCCGCGCGACGTCCGGGCTCGCGAGATCGCGGATCGCCGCGTCATCGGCCAGGATGCGGCGGATCAGGTCGAGCTTGCGGCCGAGATCCGATTCGTCGAGCGCGACGCCCGGATCGGCTTCCTTCAGCCCGTCGACAAGCTGCATGAATTCGGCCTGCAACCCCGGCAACGCGCTCCAGTCGGCGCCGCGGGCGGCGCACAGCATGCGCCCCGACACGGCGGCGAGCGCCTCGTAACGTGCGAAGTATTCGGCCTTGTGATTCATCGTGATGCTTCCGCTGCCTGTTGCGCGGCCATCCGCGCGACTTCCGGGGCGATGCCCGTCCAAGCTTCCTCGAGCGTCGCGAGCAGCCCGTCGACCTCGACCAGCATCGCGTCGCTCGCCTGCGCGTTCGCGTCGAGCAGGCGCCGGCCGATATACGCATACAGCGCGCCCAGCCGGTCCGCGATCTCGCCGCCCGCGTCGTGGTTCAACGATGCCTGCAGGCCGCTCTCGACGATCCGGATCGCCTTGCCGATCGCGTCGCCGCGCGCGGGCACGTTGCCCTGCTGCAAATGCATGCGCGCCAGCGCGATCGCTTGCCGCGCGCCCTGGTACAGCATCGCGATCAGCCGGTGCGGGGAGGCGCCCATCACCCCCGTCTCGACGCCGACACGCGCGTATGCACTGGCTCCAGCGTGCCCTGGGGAAAACATGCGCTTCTCCTTGTCTTGCCTTGGCTATACGGTCGCCGCCGCCGTGCATCGCACGGCGCGGCCTTCTCCGGAGTTATCGGAAGGGATTTGAAAACCTTTAGGCGCAAGCGACGGCCGCCGGCTCGGGAAGCCGGCCCGCCGGCCCCGCCCGGCACGCCCGTCACACCGACATCTGCATGATGTCGTTGTAGGCGCTCACGAGCTTGTTGCGGACCTGGAGTCCGAACTGGAAGCCGATGTTGGCTTTCTGCATGTCGACCATCACGTCGTTCAGCGATACGTTCGGCGCGCCGACCTCGAACGCCTTCGCCTCGCCGAGCGCGTGCTGCTGGTCGCCGCTGATCTTGTCGAGCGACGCCTTCATCGCGCTCGCGAACGTGCTGGCCGTCGCCGCGCCCGAGCCGGCAAGCGCCGCCGGCGGGCTCGCGACGCCGCCGGACGCCTGCGCGGCCATCGACTGCATCTGTTGCAACACCGAACCGATTCCGCTGACGTTCGCAGTCATGCTGTCCCCAGACTTAGAGAAGAGACCCGGACGCACCGGGCGTTCCGCCGGCGCCGCACCACGCGCACCATGCCGGATCGCAAAAAAGGATAGCAGCGCGCCGCCTGTCAAAGCCGAGAAAGTACGGGGGAAACCCCGCTCTTTTCGGTCGATCGGAGTGCGCGTCGGATCCCGATAATCGCATCGTGTCATTGTCCGCCCGCTCGTCCGAGCGGGCTCAGTGGTCCCGCTCCGGAGAAACTCGACGCATGGATTCGCAGGCCAACTCGCTGATCAACCCCGACGCCCGCGCGGGCCTCGCCAGCCCGGCGCCCGGC
>NZ_JAAGPK010000355.1:0-1960 GCF_017104685.1 Burkholderia sp. Tr-20355
CCCGGCCTGGCGTGCGGCGCCGGCCGCGCTGCGCTTCGAGCTGCGGCGCGCCGATGCCGCGTGGCGTTGCCATGGCGCGCTGCTGTTCGACGTGCCGGATGCACTGGCCGTGTTCTTCGCGACCGCGCCGGCCGCGCTCGCCGATGCGCGCGCGGCCTACGCGAACCTGCCCGTGCCGCTCGTGTTCGAGATCGGCCGCACCGAGCTGACGACGGCCGAACTGGCCGACGTCGTCGGCGGCGACATCATCGCGATCGAACGCTGGCAGGCGCACGAGCAGAACCTGCTGTGCGTCGCGCGACTGCCGGCCGCGCCGGCGTGGGAAATCACCGGACGGCCGTCGGGCAACCGGCTGACCGTCGAACGAATCAGGGAGATGCCTTTGGAACCGACCCGCACCGACCACGCGCCCGTCACGACACACGATGCGCCATCCGCCGATGCGCCGCGCACGCTCGACGGCCTCGCGGTCGACCTGCGCTTCGAGCTGCCGCCCGCGTCGATGCCGCTCGGCGAGCTGAGCACGCTGCAGCCGGGCGCCGTGATCGAACTGCAGCAAGGGATCAACCAGAGCGTGATCCATCTCGTCGCGAACGGGATGCTGATCGGCACCGGCCACCTGATCGCGGTCGGCCAGAAACTCGGCGTGCGCGTCGTCACGCTGACGCAACCCGCGCCGCGCGAGCGCTGAACGATGGGCAACCTGCCGAACCCGGTCGCGCTGATCGCGGTGATCGCCGCGCTCGGCATCGCGCCGTTCGCGGCGCTGATGGTGACGAGCTACACGAAGCTCGTGGTCGTGCTCGGCCTGCTGCGCTCCGCGCTCGGCATCCAGCAGGTGCCGCCGAACCTCGTGCTGAACGGCATCGCGCTGATCCTGTCGCTGTTCATCATGGCGCCCGTCGGAATGTCGATCCGCGATGCGCTGCAGGCGCGCCACTTCGACGCGTCGGGGCAGCTGTCGACGGCCGACGTCGGCGCGCTCGCCGATGCCGCGCTGCCGCCGATCAAGGAATTCCTCGTGTCGCACACGCGGCAGCGCGACCGCGAGTTCTTCGTGCGCACCGCGACGTCGGTCTGGCCGAAGCACCGCGCCGACGGCATCAAGGACGACGACCTGCTCGTGCTGGTGCCGAGCTTCACGCTCGCCGAGCTGACGAAGGCGTTCCAGATCGGTTTCGTGATCTACATCGTGTTCATCGTCGTCGACCTGCTGGTCGCGAACATCCTGCTCGCGCTCGGGATGCAGATGATCTCGCCGACGACGATCTCGGTGCCGTTCAAGCTGCTGCTGTTCGTCGCGCTCGACGGCTGGTCGCTGCTCGTGCACGGGCTCGTGATGTCGTACCGCGTGGCGGGTGCGGGATGAACGCGCGCGGCCTGCGAATCGCGGCGGCGTGCCTGTGCGCGCTGGCCGTGCTCGCGCTGGCGGGCCTGCAGCCGCGTGACGCGCGGGCAGCTGGCGCCGCCGCGGGTTTCGCTCGACTCGCGCGCGCCTGCGCGCCGAACGTCGATCCCGACACGCTCGCCGCGCTGGTGCGCACCGAGTCGGGCTTCAATCCGTATGCGATCGGCGTGGTCGGCGGCCACCTGACGCGCCAGCCCGCGTCGCTCGACGAAGCGCGCGCGACCGCGCGCGAACTGTCGTCGCGCGGTTACAGCTACAGCGTCGGCCTCGCGCAGGTGAACGCGCGCAACTTCGCGAAATACGGGCTCGACGAAACGACGATGTTCGAGCCATGCCGCAACCTGCAGGCCGGCGGCGCGATCCTGACCGAATGCTTCGCCCGCTCGTCGGGCACCGGCCGCGCCACGCAGGCCGCACTGCGCGCGGCGCTGTCGTGCTACTACAGCGGCAACTTCACGACCGGCTTCTCGAGCGGCTACGTGAGCCGCGTCGTCGCGAGCGCGCAGCGCAACGCGCGCGAAGGCGGCGTCGAACCGATCCCGGTGGTGCGTG
>NZ_JAAGPK010000356.1:0-232 GCF_017104685.1 Burkholderia sp. Tr-20355
AAGTGTTGGTACAGTACAGACGAAATGTGTCACAGAGTTACGAGACTAACTACAAGAGATGCACACATGATATCAATAAACTGATTATATGACTTGACCAGTCGATGCACCATGAGTAAGTAAGTGTGTAGAGCAGGTATGACAATTTAGCTTAGTGGGTATGAAATGGATGTATATTTTTGTATTCATCAATACTACTGAGAGAGAGTACATGTATATTTTTTTTTTTTTT
>NZ_JAAGPK010000357.1:0-1624 GCF_017104685.1 Burkholderia sp. Tr-20355
TAACAGGTGGCTGCCTTCCAGCCACTCGACGCGGCCGCGCGCCGCCCGCCGCGTCGCATCGAGCCCGACCTGCCGCACCTCGCGCGAACGCGTGCCGGCGAGGAAACCGAGCGGCACCGGCGCGCCGTGCGCGAGCCGCGGGCCGAGCGTGTGCGGCAACGTCCGGTAGATCAGGTATTCGACCTGCCGGTCGAACGCGAGCGCCCGCTCGCCGTCGGCGCCAGCCTGCGGAATCCCGTAATCGATGTAGTCGGCCAGCATCCGTTCGTCCCAGCGCGCGAACGCCGGCTTCTCGCGGAAGTGCCGCCAGACTTCGTCGCGGCTCACCCAGCGCGTGCGCCGGTTGCGCGTCGCGGCGGCCGGCGACAACCGCTCGTCGAGCCCCGCCCACTGGCTCGCCCGCAACGCGCCGGCACGCCATCCGGCGATGATCGGCGAGTCGATCATCACGACGCCGCGCACCCATTGCGGCTTCTTCAGCGCGGCCATCAGCGACAGGTAGCCGCCGAGCGAATGGCCGACGAGCCATACCGGGCGCTCGTAGCGGCTGCCGATGTCGTCGAGCAGCTGCTCGACGAGATGCGGCCAGTCGCGCGTCACCGGATAGCGGCGGTCATGGCCGATCCGCTCGATGTAGCGCAGCTCGTAGTCGTCGGCCAGTTCGGCGAAGATCGTCCGGTACGTGGACGCCGGGAAGCCGTTCGCATGCGAGAAGTGGAGGATGTCCTTCAAACGCCGATGTCTCCTGTGTCGACCGGAGTGAGTGCTTCGGCACGTGCTCCGGCTCCATGCTTTGCGTTCTGTCGGGCTCGCGCGCCGGCACGGTGCGCGGAGCCGCGCTTTCCGTCCCGCCCGCCGTCACCGCTCCATCCAGTACCGGCGTCGCTCGTCGCGATAACGCGCGAATGCGAACCCGCCGCCGGCCGGCGCGACGTCGAACCGCACGGCACCGTCGCGATCGGTGCGCGGCAGCGGTATCCCGCGCGCCTCGTAGCGCGCGAGGACGGTCCGGTGCGGATGCCCGAAACGATTGCGATAGCCTACAGGAAATACCGCGACGCGCGGCCCGACCGAATCGAGGAAAGGCTCGACCGACGACGTGCGGCTGCCGTGATGCGGCACGACCAGGATCTGCGCGGCCAGCGCGTCGGGCGTCGCGTTCACGAGCTCGCGTTCGCCGCGGGCATCGATGTCGCCAGTCAACAACGCGGACGTGCCGCCCGCGTCGACGCGCAGCACGCACGACTGCCCGTTCGACGAGCCCGCGCCCGGGCCGCCGCGCGGCCACAGGATCGTGAAGACGACGCCGTCCCAGGTCCAGCGCTGCCCGGCCGCGCACGGCAGCCGGTCGGCGACGCCGGCGGCCTCGGCGTCGCGCCACAGCCGGTTCGTCGGCGGAATGCCGGCCAGCAACTGGCGCACGTCGGCCGCCGCATAGACGGCCGGCGCACCGCCCGCATGGTCGGCATCCGCATGACTGAGCACGAGCGAATCGATTGCCGCGATGCCGCGCGCCCGCAACGCCGGCGCGACGATCCGCGTGCCGGCGTGCGTCGACTCCGGCCCCGGGCCGGCATCGAACAGCAAGGTCCGCCGCGCGGTTTCGACCAGCACCGACGCCCCC
>NZ_JAAGPK010000358.1:0-2058 GCF_017104685.1 Burkholderia sp. Tr-20355
ACCGCTCGCGAGCGGCGCGGCCGCCGGGGTCGCGCAGCCGGTGCCGTGGCCGACGCTGTTGCCGGAGGCGGCGGCAACCGCGGCGGCATCGAAGGAGAAGGCGCACTAGCGCCGCGACAGGTCATGCGCATCGCGCGGCGCGCGGTGCGCGCATTACGCGAGGCGTCGCAGCGGTGCGGCGCCTCACGTCGCCGGCGGGGCATGGGGCCGCCGCCGGAAGGTGGATGAACTTCACTTAAAGGAGCACAACATGGGTACGCAGGCAGCAGGTGGTGCAACCAACACGAACCAGGTCCAGCAGCAGGCCGACGACCTGACCAAGACGCAGCTCGAACTGACGAAGATCAACTTCCAGGTCCAGCAGTCGACGGCGACGTTCGAAACCAGCAACGCAGTGACCGCGCAAGAGGGGACGGCGAACGCCCAGGTTGCGCAGCACCTGAGCTCGGCCGGCCGCGCATGACGCCGGTCGCCGGCCGTGCCGCGCGTGGCCGCGCGCCGGGTCTGCCCGAGCAGGGCGTCCGGCGGCGGATGCGTGCGTGCCGGCCGGTTTGTTCCGGGCTGGCCCGACCGATCCGGTCCGGCGTCGGCCACTCGAGGAGGGCATGAACATGTCAGTGACAGGCGTAGGCGCGGCGCCGCCGGGCGCGGCCGCGCTCGCGAGCGCCGCGCAGCAGCAAACGGGTGCGGCGTCCGATCCGGCGCAGGTGCGCCAGTTCGATGCGCTGATGCAGCCGGGGGCATCGGCGGCGGCCCCGCCGTCCGCGTCGGGCGTCGCGATGTCGCGCGCGCCGGCGGATGCGGCGCCGGCCGTGCAGATGACGCCCGCGCAGGCGAACCAGTCGTCGCTCGTCGAGCGGTTGCGCACCTACGGCAACGATCTCGATTCGCGGTACGCGAACATCGACAAGCATCGCAGCGAGATGCTGACGTCGATGGCGGACAGCCGCAGCGACCCGCTGATGACGATGGTGAAGGCGATGGACTTCCAGTGGACGGCGACCACCACGATTTCGGAATACCAGTTGAGCCTGTCGGTCGCGCAGGCGGCGAACGGCTTCACGCACACGGTGCTGAAGACGCAGGAGTGATGGCGCGCGTGGGCCGGATCCGGCCTCGCGCGCCCTGAAGCGGACAAACGATGACGACGATCGATTCGACGCCGCGCGTGCATGCGTGGCGCAGCCGGGCGGCGCGCGCGCTGCTCGCGGGGCTGCTCGTGCTGTTGGCCGGGTGCCAGAAGGAGCTGTACTCGGGCCTGTCGGAGCGCGACGCGAACCAGATGGTCGCCGTGCTCGGCGACGTGGGCATCAGCGCGTCGAAGGACAACGACGCGCGCGACACGTCGGACCGCAACGCGTGGCTCGTGAGCGTTGCGGACGGCGACATGCAGTCGGCACTCACGGTGCTGCAGGCGAACGGGCTGCCGAAGCCGAGCTATGCGAGCCTCGGCGAGCTGTTCCAGAAGCAGGGCCTCGTGTCGACGCCCGCCGAGGAGCGCGTGCGCTACCTGTACGGCGTGTCGCAGGATCTGTCGCGCACGCTGCAGGACATCGAGGGCGTCGTGGTCGCGCGCGTGCAGGTCGTGATTCCCGAGAACGATCCGTTGGCGGACAAGATCAAGCCGTCGTCGGCGGCCGTCTACATCCGCTACCGGCCCGGCGTCGACCTGCGCGCGATGGCGCCGATGGTCAAGGATCTCGTCGCGCACAGCATCGAAGGGCTGCAGTACGACAACGTGTCGCTGTTCCTGCAGCCGGCCGCCGCGCGCGCGACACGCGTGGACGGGATCGGCAGCGCGGTGTCGGACGTCCTGCGGCTGCGTTCGCCGCTCGGCTGGCTCGTGTTCGCGCTGATCCTGCTGACCTGCGCGGTCATCGCGCTGTCGGCCGCGCGGCGCGGGATGTTCGGCGCGCGGCTCGCGGGCCTGCTCGGTGCGCCGCGCGGGGCGAACGGTGCCGGCGGCGCGTCGCAGCCGGGCGGCGGCCTGCGCGCGGCGGACGGGGCGCGCGACGGCGCATGAGCGATCCGCACGCGCCGCCGCCGGGCGACGGGCTC
>NZ_JAAGPK010000359.1:0-1858 GCF_017104685.1 Burkholderia sp. Tr-20355
TAAGCCGACGTGATCGCTCGCGCGGCGACTTCGCTGCTCGAGCAGGACTATCCGGGCGACTTTCATCTGATCATTGTCGACGACCACAGCGACGACGGCACCGCCGACGCGGCGCGCGCGGCGGCGCTCGCGATCAACCGCGCCGACCGGCTGACGGTGCTGGCCGCGAAGCCGCTGCCGGCCGGCTGGTCGGGCAAGGTGTGGGCACAGTCGCAGGGGATCGCCGCGGTGCAGACGCTCGGCCTGCCGGCCGACTACCTGCTGCTGACGGATGCCGACATCGGCCATCCGCCCGACGCCGTCGCGCAACTGGTCACGCGCGCACAGGCCGAGCAGCGCGATCTCGTGTCGCTGATGGTGCGGCTGCGCTGCGATTCGTTCTGGGAAAAGGCGCTGATTCCGGCGTTCGTGTTCTTCTTCGCGAAGCTGTACCCGTTCTCGTGGATCAACAACCCGCGCAACCGGACGGCCGGCGCCGCCGGCGGCTGCATGCTCGTGAAGCGCACGGCGCTGGAGGAAGCGGGCGGCATCGAGTCGATCCGCGGCGCGCTGATCGACGATTGCAGCCTCGCCGCGCAGATCAAGCACCGCGGCAGCGGCCGCCATCCGATCCGTCTCGACCTGGCCGATCGCAGCGTGTCGCTGCGCCCGTACGACAGCTGGCGCGACATCTGGAACATGATCGCGCGCACCGCGTTCACGCAGCTGCACTATTCGCCGCTGCTGCTGGCCGGCACGCTGCTCGGGATGACGATCATCTATCTCGTGCCGCCCGCCGCGGCGCTCGCGTACGGCGCGCGGGCGTGGCCGGCCTGGCTCGCGTGGGCGTCGATGTGCGCCGCGTATGCGCCGATGCTGCGCTACTACCGGCGCTCGCCGCTGTGGGCGCCCGCGCTGCCGCTCGTCGCGCTGTTCTACGTGGGCGCGACGTTCGCGTCCGCGTGGCGCTACTGGCGCGGCAAGGGCGGCCAGTGGAAGGCGCGCGTGCAGGCGCCGGTGGAGCGCTGAGGATCGGCCGGGAGGCGCGCCTCCCGGCAGCCGGAAAACGAACAGCCCGATCGGTGAACCGGTCGGGCTGTTGCGTTTTGGGGCGGGCGGCGGCTTACCGCTGCGTCAGCATCATGTACATCTGGACCACGACGTCCGGCGAGAACGTGAACGGCACCCAGCCGTAGCCCGTGTGGCGGGCGACCAGCAGGCGGTCGCCATTCGACTGCTTCTGCACCGCCATCATCGGGTTCTTCGTCGTCACGAAACGCCAGCCGGCCGGGATCCCGGCCGGCGGCTCGGGCTGCATCGACGCGCGCGCATGCGCGAGTTCCTCGATCAGCTGGCCCAGTTGCTCCGGATGCAGCGTGATCGACTGGCCGTTGATGGTCAGCGTCAGTTCGTTCTGGGACGGGCGCGCGACGTGCAGCGTCGCCTTGTCGGCCGGTGCGGCGGCCGTGTCGGTTTCAGCGGCGGATGCGGCTTGGGCCGCCGGGACGATCGCGGTGTCGGCCGCCGTCGCGCCGGCAACGTCGGCCGTTTCGGCCTCGGCCGGTGCCGCTGCGCTCACGATCGGTTCCGCCGGCGTCGGTTCGACGACCTCGGCCGCCACGGCCGGGGCGGCCACCGCGTTCGTCGCGGCTTCCTTGACGACGGCCTCGACCAGCGCCTCCGCGTCGGCGATGGCCTTCGCGTGGTGCTGCGCGGCCGCTTCGGCTTGCGCGAGCGCCTCGGTATGGCGCCCGGCCGGTGCCGCTGCGCTCACGATCGGTTCCGCCGGCGTCGGTTCGACGACCTCGGCCGCCACGGCCGGGGCGGCCACCGCGTTCGTCGCGGCTTCCTTGACGACGGCCTCGACCAGCGCCTCCGC
>NZ_JAAGPK010000360.1:0-1871 GCF_017104685.1 Burkholderia sp. Tr-20355
TCGGCCGGCAGGTGATGCGGCGCGTCGATCAGGAAGCCGGCCGCGCCCGCATCGGCGAAGGTGGCGAGGTGCGCGCACCACCAGGCGGCCAGCGCGTCGCGTACCGCTTCGTCGCCGCTGTTCGCGTGCGCGATATCGAGCGCATGCGCGGTGCCGCGCGGGTCGATCAGCGCATCGTCGTGCGTGCGTTCGACGTACCAGTCCGGATGCTCGGCGCGCAGCGGGTTGTCGCGCGCGATGCGGTCCGGCACGACTTCGAGCAGCAGGCGCAGCCCATGGCCGTGCGCGAGCTGGGCGAGCCGCGAGAAGGTTTCGAGCGCGCTCGCGCGGGTCGCTAAGGCCTGCGCCGGCCGCCGGTAATCGGCCACGTGGCGCGGAAAGCCCGCGACGCTCGCGGCCCAGAACGCGCCGACGAGCACGTGATCGAAACCCATGCCCGCGATATGCGCGAACGTCCGCGACCACGCGTCGAGCGGCCCGACGAGGCGGGCGTCGCAGAAATAGAGGTGCGGAGCAAAAGTCGGCGTGGAGTCCATGGCGTGGCGCGGGGCGGGTGGCGGTCGGTGACGCCGGTGCGCCGCAACACGCGTGCCCGCCCCGCGGTTTCCCGGCGGGCAAGGCGGGTGCGCGAAGCCGGCCGGCGCCGGGACTGTCGTTTTTACATGACCGCAGGGAAGGCGCATGCACTTACATACGCGGGATCGAACGGATATCGGTGCTGTCGCCGCTGCCGCGATCGTCATCCGCGGCGGGTAACGGCACGCCGGGGTCATAGCGCACCACGGTGCCGTGTTCGATGCGATGCGCGAAAGGCGGCGGGGCGTCGACGTCGTCGCCGAAGCGTGCGCGCACGAACGCGCGCAGCAGCGCCACGCGCGCGTCGCGGCCGTGCGCGCCGCAGGTCGACGGCCCGTCGACGAAGGTTGCGTCGCATTCCACGTCGTCGCCGTGGCGGGCGATCCGCAGGTCGTCGACGCGATCGAGCACCGTGCCCGCGTCGGCCCACGAGGTCGACGGCGCGAACGGCGCGTCGAGGTGCCGGAACGCGTCGCAGGCGGCCGTCACGACGACGGTCGGCGCGACGGCCGTGAAGCGCAGGGTGTCTTCGTCGTCCGCGCACAGCGCGCGGGCGCACCAGTAATCGAGATCCTTGCCGTCGAGGGCGTCGGTTTGCATGGGTCGCTCCGCCGAATCGAAAAAGGGCTCAGCGCGCAAGCAACGTGCCCGTCGCGGGTGTCGCGCGCATCCGCGCCACCAGCGGGTAGTGGTCGGACGCATGCCGCGCCCGCACGCTGCGATGCACGACCACGTCGACCAGCAGCTCGCCCGGGTGGATCCAGATCCGGTCCAGCGAGAACACCGGGCACACGGTCGGGAACGTGCGCGGCGCCGGCGCGCGCCGGAACCGCGTGACGAGCGCCTGCAGCGCGCGGCCGCGCACGAACCACTCGTTGATGTCGCCGAGCAGGATCACGGGCATCGCGCCCGTGTCGAAAGCCGCGAGCAGCCGCTGCACCTGCGCGCTGCGCTCGCTCGCCGACAACCCGAGATGGGTCGCGACCACGCGGATCGTGCCCGCGCCGCAGTCGATGTCGGCGTCGAGCGCGCCGCGCGGTTCTCGCTGGCGGAACGACAGGTCGAGCGTGCGCGCCGCGCGGATCGGGCAGCGCGACAGCACCGCGTTGCCGTAGCGGCGCTCCGGCATGTCGATCGTCGGGCCGGCCACCGCATGCATGCCGGTCGCGTCGCGCAGGTGGGCGAGCACGTCGGGCGCGCGCGTGCCGCCGAGCGGCACTTCCTGCAACGCGATCACGTCCGCGTCGAGTTCGTCGATCACGGCGGCGATCCGGTCGGCCGCGCGCGCCGGCCAC
>NZ_JAAGPK010000361.1:0-1677 GCF_017104685.1 Burkholderia sp. Tr-20355
CCCGCTCGCGGGGTCGCGCGCATCGGCGGCGATCGACGCGGTGTCGCACGCGATCGCGCCGACCGTCGCTTCGGTCGGCCCGTAATGGTTGATCACGCGGCAGGCCGGCGCGAGCGCGGCCAGGCGCGCGACGAGCGCCCACGTGAGCGTCTCGCCGCCCGTCACGAGCGCGTGGCGCGGCAGCACGTCGGCCGGCACGCGCGCGTCGAGCAGCGCCTGCAGATGGCTCGGCACGATCTTCAGCACGCCGACTTCACGGCGGCGCATTTCGTCCGCGAACTGGTCCGGATCGAACGCGCAGGCGGCCGGCAGCAGATGCAGCGTGCGGCCGGCGCACAGCGCGCCGAACAGCGTCGTATGGCCGAGGTCGGCCGCGACGGTCGACACCATCGCGAACGAGGCGTCGGGTGCGAACGCGAGTTCATCGAGCATCCCCTGCACGTAGTCGGCCAGTGCGCCGTGCGACACGACGACGCCCTTCGGCGTGCCGGTCGAGCCCGACGTGTAGATCAGGTACGCGCCCTGCTCCGGATGCGGCGCGACGCGCACGCCGGCCGCGTGGGCGAGCGTCGCATCCTGCGCGAGCGTGTCGACGTCGAGCGGCTGCGTATCGATGCCGGCCGGCCACGCGGCCGTGTCCGCCACGAGCGCCCAGCGTGCGCCGCAGTCGGCCGCCGCGGCACCGAGTCGTGCGGCCGGCTGCGCGGGATCGAGCAGCACGGCGAGCGCGCCCGCCTTCAGCGCGCCCAGCAGGCCGACGACGAAACGTGCCGACCGTTCGATGCAGACGATCACGGACGCCTCGGCGGCCACGCCGCGCTGCGCCAGTGCGCGGGCGACGCGGTTCGACGCGTCGTCGAGCTCGGCGAACGTCAGCGAGGTCGATGCGTCGGACAGCGCGACGCGATGCGGGTAGGCCGCCGCCTGCCGCGCAAACGCGGCGACGACGTCGGCATGCTCGATGCGCAGTGCGCGCCCGTCGCGCGGCTGGCGCGAGCTTGCCGACGCGTCGCACGGCAGTACGGCCGTCGGGTGTTGCGGATCGTGCGCGGCCGCGCCGACGAGCGCCGCATAGCTGTCGAGCCAGGCACGCGCGGTGTCCGCGTCGATGCAGTCGGTCGCGTACGCGGCGACCAGTTCGATCCCGTTCGCGTCGTCGGTGAAATCCACCGCGAAATCGAAGCGCGCGGCGAGATCGGGCCCCGGCGTCGCGACTGCCGTGGCGCCCGGCAGCACGCTGTCGTGCCGCGCATCGAACTGTTGCGCGAACTTCACCCGCAGCCATTCGTCGCCGCGCTTGACCGGCGGCTTCACCGCATCGACGACGCGCTCGAACGGCACGTCCTGGTGCGCGACCGCATCGAGCGCCGCCGTGCGCGCCGCGTCGACGAGCGCGCGGAACGGCAGCGTGGGCGCCACTTGCACGCGCAGCGCGACGGTATTCAGGAACAGGCCCAGCAGCGCGCGCGTTTCGGGGCGCTGGCGATGCGCGACCGGCACCGCGACGACGACATCCGTTGCGCCGGTCAGGCGCGACAGCCACGCGTCGAGCGCGGCGAGCAGCACCGTGAAGACGGTCGCCTGCGCGTCGCGTGCGAGTTGCCGTACGTCGGCCGCGACCGCGTCGGGCAGGCGCACCGACACGCGCGCACCCTGCAGCGTGCGCACGGCGCCCGG
>NZ_JAAGPK010000035.1:0-63678 GCF_017104685.1 Burkholderia sp. Tr-20355
TCGCTCGCGGCGTTCGCCGCGGTGACGGCCGGCGTGGCGGCCGCGGCCGGCTGGTGGCTCGACGCGCAGATCGTGCAACCGGTGAAGCGGTTGCACGAGCAGGCGCTGAACGTCGCGACCGGTGAAAGCCGGCGCGGCGTGCGGATGAACCGCGTCGACGAGATCGGCATGACGCTGCGCACGATCAATCAGCTCGGGCTGATGTTTCGCTGGCTCGTCGACGACGTCAGCGAGCAGGTGCACAACGTGCAGCGCGCGAGCAACGAGATCGCGCAGGGCAACAACGACCTGAGCGCGCGCACCGAGCAGGCTGCGTCGAGCGTGCAGCAGACGGCCGCATCGATGGCCGAGATGACGGCGACCGTGTCGAGCAATGCGGAGACGGCCCTGCAGGCGAACCAGCTGTCGGTGTCGGCGAGCGACGCGGCCGAGCGCGGCGGGCAGGCGGTGAGCGAGGTCGTGACGACGATGAGCGAGATCACCGACAGCTCGCGCAAGATCGCCGACATCATCGGCGTGATCGACGGCATTGCATTCCAGACCAACATCCTCGCGCTGAACGCGGCGGTCGAGGCCGCGCGGGCCGGTGAACAGGGGCGCGGTTTCGCGGTGGTCGCGGGCGAGGTGCGCGCGCTCGCGCAGCGCAGCGCGAACGCGGCGAAGGAGATCAAGACGCTGATCGGCGCGAGCGTCGAGCGCGTGGAATCGGGCGCGCGGATCGTCGACGGCGCGGGCAAGACGATGGAGGATATCGTCACGCAGGTGAAGCGCGTGTCGGACCTGATCGCGGAGATCAGCTCGTCGACGGCCGAGCAGAGCACGGGCGTCGCGCAGGTCGACCAGGCGGTCGTGCATCTGGACAACATCACGCAGCAGAACGCGGCGCTCGTCGAGCAGAGCACGGCGGCATCGGAGAGCCTGAAGCAGCAGGCGACCCGGCTGGTGGATGCGGTGAACGTGTTCCGCTGATGGCCGCAAGCGTGCGCGACGGGCGGATTCGATCGAAGATTTCCGAATGTCGCGCACCCTGCGCATGGCTTTTTTTGCTTCAATCGAAATTCGATAAACGAGAAATATTCGTATTCCGATTTTTCCGGCGGCGCATTAAATGGAATTGGCCGAATCGAAATCAATAATCAGACGAATACCCGTTAAACCGTTGTCCGGCAAGGCTTTTGTTTCATCCATAAACAAACGATTCGGCAAAAACAAGATGATGCAAATTTAATGAATATTTTCCCGAATACACCGTAATGTTTTCGTGGAATTTGCCGAAAGCGCAGGAGCACGGCTCACGCGCATGCGAATCGACAGCAATGCGCGCGGGTCTCGAATCAATCCACAAGCGGGCGCAAGATCCGCCATCCGGAGCTCCTCACCATGCGCAACAACCAGCCCGTCACGCAACGCGAATTCGATTTCCCCGATGACGCGACGCTGATGTCGACGACCGATGCCGACAGCTACATCACGTACGCCAACGCGGCATTCATCCAGGTCAGCGGATTTTCTCCCGACGAAATCGAACGTCAGCCGCACAACGTCGTGCGCCATCCGGACATGCCGAAGGAGGCGTTCGCCGACATGTGGGCGACGCTCAAGGGCGGCGAGCCGTGGACCGCGCTCGTGAAGAATCGCCGCAAGAACGGCGATCACTACTGGGTGCGCGCGAACGCGATTCCGGTGATGCGCAACGGCCAGCCGAAAGGCTATATGTCGGTGCGCACGAAGGCGACGCGCGACGAGATCGCGGCCGCCGAAGCGTTGTATCGCGATTTCCGCGAAGGCAAGGCCGGCAATCGCCGCTTCCACAAGGGGTTGATCGTCCGCACGGGTGTGATGCGCGTTGTTTCGCTGTTCCAGACGATGTCGGTGCGCGCGCGCGTGCATGCGGCGCTGGGCGCGCTGGCGCCGGCCGTCGTCGGCGCCGGCTGGGCCTGCGGGCTGACCGGCGGCGCGCTGGCGGCGTTTGCCGGCGCGGCGGTGGGCGTGACGGCGGTTGCCGGCTGGTGGCTCGATGCGCAGATCGTGCAGCCGCTTCGGCAATTGCGCGACGAGGCGCTGCGCGTCGCGACCGGCGAGAGCCGCAGCAGCGTGCGGATGAACCGCGTTGACGAGATCGGCATGACGCTGCGCACGATCAATCAGCTCGGGCTGATGTTCCGCTGGCTCGTCGACGACGTCAGCGAGCAGGTGCACAACGTGCAGCGCGCGAGCAACGAGATCGCGCAGGGCAACAACGACCTGAGCGCACGTACCGAACAGGCCTCGACGAGCGTGCAGCAGACGGCCGCGTCGATGGCCGAGATGACGGCGACCGTGTCGAGCAATGCGGAAACGGCGCTGCAGGCGAACCAGTTGTCGGTGTCGGCGAGCGATGCGGCCGAGCGCGGCGGGCAGGCGGTGAGCGAGGTCGTGACGACGATGAACGACATCACCGCCAGTTCGCGCAAGATCGCCGACATCATCGGCGTGATCGACGGCATCGCGTTCCAGACCAATATCCTCGCGCTGAACGCCGCGGTCGAGGCCGCGCGCGCGGGCGACCAGGGACGCGGTTTCGCGGTGGTGGCGGGCGAGGTGCGCGCACTCGCGCAGCGCAGCGCGAACGCGGCGAAGGAGATCAAGGCGCTGATCGGCGCGAGCGTCGATCGCGTGGAATCGGGCGCGCGGATCGTCGACGGCGCAGGCAAGACGATGGAGGATATCGTCACGCAGGTGAAGCGCGTGTCGGACCTGATCGCGGAGATCAGCTCGTCGACGGCCGAGCAGAGCACGGGCGTCGCGCAGGTCGACCAGGCGGTCGTGCATCTGGACAACATCACGCAGCAGAACGCGGCGCTCGTCGAGCAGAGTGCGGCGGCGTCGGAGAGCCTGAAGCAGCAGGCGGCGCGGCTCGTGGAAGCGGTGAACGTGTTTCGTTGATCGCGGCAGGGAAGGTGACGCGGGCGCGGCGGAGAGGGGCGCCGGCCCGCGTCGGACCGCCCGGTTCCGGCCGGGCGGTCAGGGCCTGTCGCCGAAGCGGCAGGCCCCGAGCCGTCAGACGGCGAGGCAGAGGTACTTGATCACGACGTAGTCGTCGATGCCGTAGTGCGAGCCTTCGCGGCCGAGGCCCGACTGCTTGACGCCGCCGAACGGCGCGACTTCGTTCGAGATCAGGCCCGTGTTCACGCCGACCATCCCGTATTCGAGCGCTTCCGCCACCTTCCACACGCGGCCGATGTCGCGGCTGTAGAAGTAGGCGGCCAGGCCGAACTCGGTATCGTTCGCGAGGCCGATCACTTCCTCGTCGCTGCTGAACTTGAACAGCGGCGCGAGCGGCCCGAACGTCTCTTCCTTCGCGACCTTCATCGCCGGCGTGACGCCCGTCAGCACGGTCGGCTCGAAGAAGCCGTGGCCGAGCGCGTGGCGCTTGCCGCCCGTCACGACGGTCGCACCCTTCGCAAGCGCGTCCTCGATGTGCGCCTCGACCTTCAGCACGGCCGCTTCGTTGATCAGCGGGCCCTGCGTGACGCCCGGCTCGGTGCCGCGGCCGACCTTCAGCTGGCCGACGGCGGCCGCGAGCTTCTGCGCGAACGAGTCGTACACGGCTTCATGCACGTAGAAGCGGTTCGTGCACACGCAGGTCTGGCCGCTGTTGCGGTACTTCGATGCGATCGCGCCCTGCACGGCCGCATCGAGGTCGGCGTCGTCGAACACGATGAACGGCGCGTTGCCGCCCAGCTCCAGCGACACCTTCTTGACCGTCGCCGCGCATTGCGACATCAGCAGGCGGCCGACCGGCGTCGAGCCCGTGAACGACAGCTTGCGCACGATCGGGTTCGACGTCATTTCGCCGCCGATCGCCTTCGGGTCGCCCGTGACGACGCTGAACACGCCGGCCGGCACGCCCGCGCGTTCGGCCAGCACGGCCATCGCGAGTGCGGAGAACGGCGTGGCCTCGGCCGGCTTCACGACGATCGGGCAGCCGGCCGCGAGCGCCGGGCCGACCTTGCGCGTGATCATCGCCGCCGGGAAGTTCCACGGCGTGATCGCCGCGCACACGCCGATCGCTTCCTTCGTCACGACGATGCGCTTGTCGCTCGCCGGCGTCGGGATCGTGTCGCCGTACACGCGCTTGCCCTCTTCCGCGAACCACTCGAGGAACGACGCCGCGTAGCCGATCTCGCCCTTCGCCTCGGCCAGCGACTTGCCCTGCTCGGTCGTGAGGATCAGCGCGAGGTCGTCGGCGTTTTCGATCATCAGGTCGTGCCACTTGCGCAGGATGACCGCGCGTTCCTTCGCGGTCTTCTTGCGCCACGCCGGCCATGCGGCGTTCGCGGCGTCGATCGCGTGACGCGTCTCGGCCGTGCCCATCGCCGGCACGGTGCCGAGCAGGCCGCCCGTCGCCGGGTTGCGGACATCGAACGTCTCGCCGTTCGTTGCGCCTTGCCATTCGCCGTTGACGTACGCCTGCTGGCGGAACAGCGACGGATCTTTCAGTGCCAGGGTTTCCTGAACGGTGCTCATATGAATCGCCTGCTTTGAAAAGGACGGATAAGGACGGATGAAAACGGCCGCCGCCGTCTTCACGACGGCGGCGGCCCATTCAGTTGAAGTGGGCGGGCACTCAGGCCGGCACGCCGACCGTTTCCTTCAGCACTTCCTCGAGGATCGCGAGCGCTTCGTCGAACACGGGCTGCGTGATCGTCAGCGGGAACAGGAAACGCACGACGTTCGAGTACACGCCGCACACGAGCAGCAGCAGGCCGCGCTCGAGCGCACGCGTCTGCACGCGCTTCGTGAATTCGGCATCCGGCTCGCCCGAGCCCGGCTTCAGGAACTCGACCGCGATCATCGCGCCCGGGCCGCGCACGTCGGCGATCTGCGGCACGTCGGCCTGCAGCGAGGTCAGCTTCGCCTTCAGCACGTCGCCGAGCTGCGTCGCGCGTTCGCACAGCTTTTCCTCGTCGATGATCTCGAGCACCGCGTGCGCCGAGGCGACGGCCAGCGGGTTGCCCGCGTACGTGCCGCCGAGGCCGCCGGGCGCTGCCGCGTCCATCACGTCCGCACGGCCGACGACGCCCGACAGCGGCATGCCGCCCGCGAGGCTCTTCGCCATCGTGATCAGGTCGGCCAGCACGTCGTAGTGCTGCATCGCGAACAGCTTGCCGGTGCGTGCGAAGCCCGTCTGGACTTCGTCGGCGATCAGCAGGATGCCGTGTTCGTTACAGGTCTTGCGCAGCGCGCGCACGAATTCGGCCGGCGCCGGGTTGAAGCCGCCTTCGCCCTGGACCGGTTCGAAGATGATCGCGGCGACGCGCTTCGGATCGATGTCGGCCTTGAACAGCATCTCGATCGCCTTGATCGAGTCGGCGGTCGTCACGCCGTGCAGCGCGTTCGGGTACGGCGCGTGGAACACGTCGCCCGGGAACGGGCCGAAGTTCAGCTTGTACGGGGCGACCTTGCCGGTCAGCGCCATGCCCATCATCGTGCGGCCGTGGAAGCCGCCCGAGAACGCGATGACGCCCGGGCGGCCGGTCGCGGCCCGCGCGATCTTGATCGCGTTCTCGACGGCTTCGGCGCCGGTCGTGAAGAATGCGGTCTTCTTCGGGAAGTCGCCCGGCGCGCGGTCGTTGATCTTCTCGGCCAGCTCGACGTACGACGCGTACGGGACGATCTGGTAAGCGGTGTGCGTGAAGCTGTTCAGTTGATCCGAGATCGCCTTGACGATCTTCGGGTGGCGGTGGCCCGTGTTCAGCACCGCGATGCCGGCGGCGAAATCGATGAAGCGACGGCCTTCGACGTCCCACAGTTCCGCGTTCTCGGCGCGGGCTGCGTAGAAATCGCACATCACGCCGACGCCGCGCGGGGTGGCGGCGTTCTTGCGGGCCTGCAGATCGGCATTCTTCACGGTCATCTCCTTGATGTTCTTTCCGGTGAGTAGAAAATCGGGCGCCTTGGCAGCCCATGGAGGCGACTATAATCACATTTGGCTCTGGCAATCAGAGCCATTTCAATAAATATTCAGGAGCCAATCATGCGCGCGAGCGTGTTGTCGGACTGGCTGGCGCAGCGCCTCGTGCGCGGCGGCGCACAGCCGATCTACCGGCAGCTTCACCGGCTGCTGCAACAGGCGATCCTGTCGCGCGAACTGCCGGCCGGCACGCGTGTGCCGTCGTCGCGGCTGCTGGCCGCCGAGCTCGGCATCGCCCGCAACACGGTCACGCAGGTTTACGAACAGCTGGCGCTCGAAGGCTATGTGAATTCGGCGACCGGCCGCGGCACCTTCGTCGCCGACAGCGCGCCGGACGAGATCGTCGGCGTGCCGCCCGACGCGGCGGCCGGGCCCGCCGTCGTGATGCCGTCCGCGCGGCGGCTGTCCGCGCGCGGCACGCGGCTCGTCGAAGGCGCCGGCGTGTCGAAGCGCCAGGGCGGCGCGTTCATGCCGGGCGTGCCCGATGTGTCGCGATTTCCGGCGCGCGTGTGGACGCGGCTGCACAACAAGTACTGGCGGCGCCTGCGCCCCGACCTGCTGACGTACGCACCGGGCGGCGGGCTCGCGCTGCTGCGCGAGGCGCTGGCCGACTACCTGCGCACGTCGCGCTCGGTGCGCTGCACGCCCGAGCAGATCGTGATCACGACCGGCATCCACCAGTCGATCGACCTCGCGGTGCGGTTGCTGACCGATCCGGGCGACGCGATCTGGACCGAGGACCCGTGCTACTGGGGCGTGCGCAGCGTGCTGAACGTGTCGGGGCTGACCACGCGGCCGATTCCGGTCGACGACGAAGGCATCGCGCCGTCGGCCGCCGATCTCGCCGCGCCGCCGAAGCTGATGCTCGTCACGCCGTCGCACCAGTATCCGCTCGGCATGGTGATGAGCCTCGCGCGGCGGCGGATGCTGCTCGAATACGCGCGCCAGCACGGCTGCTGGATCATCGAGGACGACTACGACAGCGAATTCCGCTACGGCAGCCGACCGCTCGCGTCGCTGCAGGGGCTCGACACGGCCGGGCAGGTGATCTACGTCGGCAGTTTCGGCAAGACGCTGTTCCCGGGGCTGCGGGTCGGGTATCTCGTCGCGCCGGAACCGCTCGCGGAAAGTTTCGCGACCGCGAGCGCCGAGCTGTACCGCGAAGGGCAACTGCTGCAGCAGGCGGTGCTCGCGGAATTCATCGCGGAAGGGCACTTCGTGTCGCATATCCGCAAGATGCGCACGCTGTACGGGCAGCGCCGCGAGGTGCTGCTCGAGGCGGTCGCGCGCCGCTACGGCGATACGCTGCAGGCACTCGGCAGCGACGCGGGGCTGCATCTGGTCACGCAACTGCCGGAAGGGGTCGACGATCGCGCGGTCGCGCAGGCCGCGCTCGAACGCAATATCGTTGTGCGGCCGCTGTCCGGTTACTACGCGGATCGCGAGCGCGCCGCGTCGGGGTTGCTGCTCGGTTATGCGTGCGTGCCGGAAGACGAGATCGCGACCGCGTTCGCGACGCTCGCCGAGGCGATCGACGAGCGGGCGTTCGGCAGGGCCGTCGCGGTGGCTTGACGGCGCGGCAGCGGCATCGTCGCGGGGCGGCGCCGGTGGTCGGTGCGAGGCCGGCGCGGGCGCGCCTACAGCCGGATCAGCGCCGCGCCGGCCACCACCAGCGCGCACGCAGCGAGCCGTTGCGCGCCGGGCCGCTCGCGCATCACGAACCAGCCGATCGCGACCGCGAAGATCGAGCTCGTTTCGCGCAGCGCGGACACGGTCGCGACCGGCAGGTGCCGGTACGCGAGGATCACGATCCCGTATGCGGCGAGCGAGATCGTGCCGGCGATCGCGCCCTGCGTGAGTGCCGTGCGCGACGCGAGCACCGCGCGCGGGCCGCCGCGCAGCACGCCGACGAGCACGAGCTGCGGCACGCTCCACAGCAGGTACACCCACGCGATGTAGCCGAGCGCGCTGCCGGACAGGCGCGAGCCGATTCCGTCGCAGATCGAGTACGCGGCGATGAACACGCCCGTGAGCAGCGCATACGGCACGCCTTCGCCGGAGAACCGGAAGCCGCGCCGCAACGCGAGCGACATGATCCCGAACGACACCAGCGCGATGCCCGCGAAGCCGAACGGCGTCGGCCGCTCGTGCAGCATCGCGAGCGCCAGCACCGACACGAGCAGCGGCGAGATACCGCGCGCGATCGGATAGATCTGGCCGAATTCGCCGCTGCGGTACGCGCGCGCGAGCGTGAAGCAGTACGCGACCTCGAGCGTGGCCGACGCGACGATGTACGGCCACGCGGCGAGCGCCGGCGCCGGCAGCAGCGCGGCGCCGGCGATGCCGAACGCGAGATACGGCAGCGACATCGTGCCGAGCTGCACGAGCCGGTCTTCGCTGACGTGGAGGAACGCATTCCAGATGGCGTGCAGCAGCGCGGAGCACAGCACGAGGCCGATGAACAGGTGATCCATGAACGAAGGTGCGGGCGGCGGCGGGCGGGGGACGGCGCCGTCAATTATGTGGGTATCCGGCGCGCTCGCGCGGAATTGTCGATAATAGAACGTTGTTATTCACCGGATGCCGACGATGACCGAAGCCACCCAAGCCCAGCCTGCCGTTCCGCGCCTCACGAGCCTGTCGCACGGGGGCGGCTGCGGCTGCAAGATCGCGCCGGGCGTGCTGTCCGAACTGCTGAAGCGCGCGACGCCGCCCGCGCTGTTCCCGGACCTGCTGGTCGGCACCGAGACGTCCGACGACGCGGCCGTCTACCGGCTCAACGACGAGCAGGCGATCGTCGCGACCACCGATTTCTTCATGCCGATCGTCGACGATCCGTTCGACTTCGGCCGCATCGCGGCGACCAACGCGCTGTCCGACGTGTATGCGATGGGCGGCAAGCCGATCCTCGCGCTCGCGCTGGTCGGCATGCCGATCAACGTGCTGCCGCATGAAACGATCGCGGCCGTGCTGCGCGGCGGCGAATCGGTGTGCGCGGACGCCGGCATTCCGGTCGCGGGCGGCCATTCGATCGATTCGGTCGAGCCGATCTACGGGCTCGCGGCGATCGGCGTCGTGCACCCGTCGCGCGTGAAGCGCAATGCGGCCGCGCGCGCCGGCGACGTGCTCGTGCTCGGCAAGCCGCTCGGCGTCGGCGTGCTGTCGGCCGCGCTGAAGAAGAACCAGCTCGATGCCGACGGTTACGCGCAGATGGTCGCGACGACCACCAAGCTGAACCGGCCGGGCACGGAGCTGGCCGCGCTGCCGGGCGTGCACGCGCTGACCGACGTCACGGGCTTCGGGCTGCTCGGCCATACGCTCGAGCTGGCGCGCGGCGCGCAGCTGACCGCGCGCGTGCACTATGCGTCGCTGCCGTGGCTCGCCGGCGTCGAGGCGTTCGTGGCCGACGGCGTGTTCACCGGTGCGTCGGGCCGCAACTGGGCCGCGTACGGCACCGACGTGCGGCTCGCCGACGGCCTGCCGCCGGTCGCGCAGGCGCTGCTGACCGATCCGCAGACGTCGGGCGGCCTGCTCGTCGCGTGCGCGCCCGACGCGGTCGACGACGTGCTCGCGTGCTTCCGTGCCGACGGTTTCGACCGCGCGGCCGTGATCGGCGAGATGGTGGACGGGCCCGCGCGCGTCGACGTCGCCTGACGCGGATTTTCCGCGCGGGTTCTTTATGCGGTCGCCGGAATCGATGCCTTCCCTCGAAGGCATCGACGATCGATGAACGACTTCCTGTTCGGGCTGATGATCGCGCTGTCGGTCGGGCCCGTTGCATGGATGATCGCGAACTACGGCATGCGCGCCGGCACGGCGACCGGCGTGCGCGCGGCAATCGGCGTTGCCGCGGCGGACGGCTGTCATGCAGTCGTCGCGTTCACGATCGGCGCGATGCTCGCGAGCACGCTCGCGGCGCATCTGTCGTTGTTCCGTAGCGTGGGCGCGGGCGTATTGCTCGCGATGGGCATGCGGATGCTGTGGCAGGCGCTGCGCGACCGTCGGCGCACGCTCGAAGGCGATACGCCGCCGCCGGGTGACCGCCCGTTGATGTCGATGTTCGTCGTCACGCTCGCGAACCCGCTGACGATCCTGTTGTTCTACGGCTATGCAACGGCTGCCGCCGGCGCGCATCGGCACTGGCTGACCGGTGCCGCGTGCGTGTTCGCGGGCAGCCTCGCGGGGCAGCTCGTGTTCGCGTTCGGCGGCAGCGCGATCGGCCGCTTCGTGAAGTCGCCCGGGTGGCTCGCGGCGAGCCATGTGGTCGCCGCGCTCGTCGTGCTCGGTAACGGTGTTGCGGGGCTGATGCGCGTGTAGCGCGGCGGGCAGCGGCCGGCGTCGCACGGGCGGCCAACCCGATAGCATTCCTGATGTTTGCAATGCGGCGGCGAACGCGCGCATTCCGTCACGCAACACGCGTCCATGCGCACGAAACACCGTTCGCCGTTTCGTAGTCGGGTTCCGCATTGCGTACGCCCGTTCTATACTCCCTCGCGCAGTCTCCGAGAGCCGTTCTCACCCAACATCATCGAAACAAGGAACGCCGATGCTGACTCGCTCCATCCTTTCCGCTGCCGCATTCTCGCTCGCGGCCTGTGCGACCGCGCCGTCGATCGCGCAGGACAACCAGGGCAACAACGCGGGCAACCATGCATTCGCCGAGACCGGTGCACAGGGCCGCCCGGTCAAGGTCATGATCATCACGATGTTCGGTCCGGAGGGCCAGGCGTGGCTCGACCGGCTCGGCCCGTGGCGCGACATCGCCGTGCCGGGCCTGTCGCCCGACTACCCGGCCGTTCACTGCAACAAGCAGGACGTGTGCGTCGTGACGACCGGCATGGGCTATGCGAACGCGTCGGCGACGATCATGGCGCTCACGTTCTCGCAGCGCTTCGATCTGCGCCGGACGTATTTCCTGGTGTCCGGCATCGCGGGCGTCGACCCCGCGCAGGGCACGGTCGGTTCGGCCGCGTGGTCGAAATACCTCGTCGATTTCAGCCTGCAGTGGGAGCTCGACGCGCGCGAGATTCCCGCCGGCTGGAACACGGGTTTCCTCGGCATCAACACGAAGAGCCCGAACGACAAGCCGCCGCTCGACTATCGCACCGAAGTGTTCCAGCTCAACCCGCAGCTGACCGACGCCGCGTACGCGCTGTCGCGCAACGTCGTGCTCGCCGACAGCGCGCAGGCGCAGGCTGCCCGCGCGAAGTTCACGTATGCGCCGGCGAACCGGCCGCCGACGGTGATCCAGTGCGATACGTCATCGGGCAACACGTGGTTCTCCGGCACGCTGATCGGCGAGCGCGCGCGCCAATGGACGAAGATCCTGACCGACGGCAAGGGCACCTACTGCATGACCGCGCAGGAAGACAACGCGACGTATGAGGCGCTCAAGCGCGCGGCGAGCGTGAAGCGGGTCGACCTGTCACGCGTCGCGGTGCTGCGCACGGGGTCCGATTTCGACCGCCCGTATGCGGGGCAGACGAGCGCCGACAACCTGCTGAACTACGCGGACCAGGGCGGCTTCGCCCCGGCGACCGAAAACCTGTACCGCGCGGGTAATCCGCTGGTTCAGGACATCGTCACGCACTGGGGCGAATGGCGCGACGGCGTGCCGCGCCGTTGACGGCCGGACGATGACTCGGCCGGCGGTCAATGCGATCGCGGGGCCGAACGGAACGGCGTCCAGACCGGCGTGGTGTCGTCCCAGTGATCGAGCGGCGAAGGAAGGGTGTCGTTCATCATGTGCTCCTGCAAGTCACTGACTCGGCGAGTCGTCGAAAGGTGTGCCGCGACGCCGCGCACGGGCCGACCCGTTGCGCGGCGTCGCGCGTTTACCGGCCCCCGCCGGCGAGCTGGTTGCTTTCCGGCAGCGAGCGATACGGGCCCTGGGCGAGTTCGAGCCCTTGCGGATACGAATTCGCCTTGCGCAGGTACGCGAGCGTGCCGTCCTTGCGCGCTTGCACGACTTCCGCGCTCACTTCGGCACGCGTACGCGGGCCATTGTGCTGCGCGTACCACGACGTATTGCCGTAGTCGCCGGCGTGCGGCGTGCCCGAATCGGCGAAGGCCGGTGCGGACACGGCGAGCGTGAGCGCGAGGGCGGAGAGAAGATGGCGGCGGTTCATGGCATAACTCCTGTGTCGGTATGAGTCAGCGCTTCAGCGCTGACTCGGATCCCATGTCGGAGCGGGCGTCCGAGCGCTGCTCCGGTCCCATCGAGCGGGATCTGTTCGATGCGCAACGAGGTGCGCGACAGGGTTTACTCTAGGTATCTGTTCGGTCGCGATAAATGCGGCAGACGCGAATTGATTTGTCGCCGCACCGGAACAATCGACATCCGCATGGACGACAGGGTTATGCGGAAATTGCCGGCAGCCCCGTGCAGCGGGGCGCACGCGGGTGCGGCGGCCACCCGCGACGGCGCGCGCGGGCGATTGCTGCTCGCGACACAAAGGTTTGCTGCGGAATCGGGAAGGATCGGATGCGCCGAGCGCATCGGCGGCTTGAAGACGGCGAGGAGAGCGGACGATGCGCGGGCCGCGCGGCCCGCGCATGCAGGTCAGACGATTACGCGACCCATTCGTTGATGACCGGCGTGTCGAGCGCCGGTGCGCGTTCGGCTTCCTCGAACGTGCGCTTGCTGCACGTCGCGTCGAGGCTGCCCTTGCCGCTCAGCAGCGGGCAGCGGTCGAACACCTCGGCCACCCAGTCGACGAACACGCGCACCTTCGGCGACAGGTGGCGGCTGTGCGGATACACGACCGAGATCGGCATCGGCAGCGGCTTGACGCCGGGCAGCACTTCCTTGAGCCGGCCTTCGCGCAGCTGCGGCAGCACCATGAAGAGCGGCGGCTGGATCAGGCCGAAGCCTTCGATCCCGCAGGTCACGTACGCATCCGCGTCGTTCACCGACACGATGCTGTTCATCTTCACCTCGATTTCCTTGCCTTCGGTGAGGAACGTCCAGTCGATCGTGCGGCCGGTGCGGCTCGAGAAATAATTGACGGCCTTGTGCTGGCCGAGATCGTCGATCGTCTGCGGCTCGCCGTGGCGCTCGAGATACGCGGGCGCGGCGACCGTCACGCATTCGAACAGGCCGACGCGACGCGCGACCAGAGACGAATCCTGCAGCGCGCCGACCCGGATCACGCAGTCGACGCCTTCCTGCAGCAGGTCGACCGGCCGGTCGGACAAGCCGAGCTGCAGGTCGATGTCCGGATAGCGTGTATGAAATTCGCACAGCGACGGAATCACGAGCAGCCGCCCGATCGAGCCCGGCATGTCGATACGCAACTTTCCGTGCGGTTTCCGGTTGTTGGCCTGGAAGCTCGCTTCGGTTTCCTCGACGTCCGCGAGGATCCGCACGCATCGTTCGTAGTACGCGGCGCCGTCCGGCGTGAGCGACAGCCGGCGCGTGGTCCGGTGCATCAGCCGCACGCCGAGGAAGGCTTCGAGATTCTGGATGATCGTCGTGACGGACGCTCGCGGCAGGCCGAGCGTTTCTGCTGCCTTGGTGAAGCTGCTTGTATCGACGACGCGAGTAAACACCTGCATGGCCTGAAGCCGGTCCATCACAACCTCCGCAATCTAATTTGCCGCCGGAACAACAAGGCTGCGCTACCTCGTGGGTAAACGCAGCCTCGGATTGTTCGGGGGCGTTGAATTGTGTTGCCGGATTATAGGCATTTATCCCAATGTCTGCCGGACCCAGAATTCGTTCCATCTCGAAATGGATGCTGCATCGTCATGGACGCTTCTGAATTCAGCAAATTCCTGAAAGCCGCGTTGCCCGCGCAAGCCTTGGCGGGCGCGGCGCTGACGGTCGCCGAAGTGGAAATTCCCGGCTACGCGCAGGACATCGTGCTGCGCCTCTACCGCCGCCCGGACAAGACCGGGTTGCCGGTAGTGCTTTATTTCCACGGCGGCGGTTTCGTCCGCGGTTCGCTCGAGGACGCGGATTTCGCCGCGCGTTTTTTAGCAGAACGCTTACCAGCACTCGTAGTGTCGGTCGATTATTCGCTCGCGCCGGCCTTTCCCTTTCCGGCCGCGCCGGAGGATGCGTATCGCGCGGCCGTGTGGGTCGCGACGCGGGCCCGCGCGTTCGGCGGCAACCCGAAGAAGATCGGGGTCGCCGGCCACGACGCGGGCGGCCAGCTCGCGAATTGCCTCGCCTTCATCGCCCGCGACCGCGGTGAAGTGTCGATCGCCGCGCAGGCGCTGTTCGGACCGATGCTCGACCCGAGCATGACGCGCATCGGCGACGCCGAGCGCCTCGCGTCCGACATCACCCCGCGCGAATGCGCGGCCTGTTATCGCGCGTATCTGCCACAGGCGGCGCAGCGCATGCATCCGTACGCGGCGCCGCTCGAGTCGGTGCGCCTCGCGGGGCTGCCGCCGACGCTCGTCGTCACCGCGCAGAACGACGTGCTGCACGTCGAAGCGGAGAAATATGCGAGCTGCCTGATCTCGTCGGGCGTGCTCACGCAGGTGATCCGCTATCCGGACATCACGCACGCCGCGCTCGCGACACACGAAGCCGCGTTCGAGGAAGCCGTGCGCTTCTTCCAGTGCCGCTTCCAGGCGCGCCAGCCGAACCGTTCCGAATAACCAAAACCATTCCACGTTTACTGGAGATCCACATGGCCATCCTACGCACCTCCCGCTCGCGAATCGCCACCGCGGCGATCGTGACGCTCGCCGTCGTCGGCCTCGGCACGTTCGGCGCGATGCGCGTGAACGCGAACGCGCCCGAGAAAGCGGCGGCGCCGCTGCCCGAAGTCGACGTCGCGACCGTCGTGCCGCAAACCGTGACCGACTGGCAAAGTTATTCGGGCCGCCTCGAAGCAGTCGAGAAAGTCGACGTGCGTCCGCAGGTGTCGGGCACGATCGTCGCGGTGAACTTCAAGGACGGCGCGCTCGTGAAGAAGGGCGACGTGCTGTTCGTGATCGACCCGCGCCCGTACCAGGCCGAAACCGATCGCGCGGCCGCGCAGCTGGCCGCCGCGCAGGCGCGCAACGGTTATGCGCAGACGGACTGGCAGCGCGCGCAGCGGCTGATCGGCGACAACGCGATCGCGAAGCGCGACTACGACGAGAAGCAGAACGCGGCGCGCGAGGCGACGGCGAACCTGAAGGCCGCCGAAGCCGCGCTGGAAACGGCGCGCATCAACCTCGGCTATACGCGGATCACCGCCCCCGTGTCGGGCCGCGTGTCGCGCGCGGAAATCACGCTCGGCAACGTCGTGTCGGCCGGCGCGTCGGCCGCGCCGCTGACGACGCTGGTATCGGTGTCGCCGATCTACGCGTCGTTCGACGCGGACGAGCAGACCTACCTGCAATACATCAACGGCGCGCGCAACGGCCGCAAGGTGCCGGTGGAGCTCGGCCTCGCGAACGAAACGGGCTACTCGCGCAGCGGCGAGATCGATTCGGTCGACAACCGGCTCGATACGTCGTCCGGCACGATCCGCGTACGCGCGCGTTTCGACAACGCCGACGGCGCGCTCGTCCCGGGGCTCTATGCACGCGTGAAGGTAGGCGGCAGCGCGCCGCACGAGGCATTGCTCGTCGACGACGCGGCGATCAACACCGACCAGGACAAGAAGTTCGTGTTCGTCGTCGACCAGCAGGGCCGTGTGTCGTACCGCGAAGTGCAGCAGGGAATGCAGCACGGCAACCGGCGCGTGATCGTGAGCGGGCTGTCGGCCGGCGATCGCGTGATCGTGAACGGCACGCAGCGCGTACGCCCCGGCGAGCAGGTGAAGCCGCACATGGTCCCGATGACGGGCGGCGATGCGCCGTCCGCGCCGCTCGCGAACAACGCGAAGCCGGCCGCACCGGCGAAGGCGGATTCGTAAGCGGCCCGCCGCTTCGCATCCGCGTTCAACCAGACAGAGCCACACATGAACATTTCCAAATTCTTTATCGACCGGCCGATCTTTGCAGGAGTCCTATCGGTGATCATCCTGCTCGGCGGGGTGATCGCGATGTTCCTGCTGCCGATTTCGGAATATCCGGAAGTCGTGCCGCCTTCGGTGATCGTGAAGGCGCAGTATCCGGGCGCGAACCCGAAAGTGATCGCCGAGACGGTCGCGTCGCCGCTTGAAGAGCAGATCAACGGCGTCGAGGACATGCTCTACATGCAGTCGCAGGCGAACAGCGACGGCAACATGACGATCACCGTCACGTTCAAGCTCGGCACCGATCCGGACAAGGCCACGCAGCTCGTGCAGAACCGCGTGAACCAGGCGCTGCCGCGCTTGCCGGAAGACGTGCAGCGGCTCGGCATCACGACGGTGAAGAGCTCGCCGACGCTGACGATGGTGGTCCACCTGATCTCGCCGGACAACCGCTACGACATGACCTACCTGCGCAACTACGCGCTGATCAACGTGAAGGATCGCCTGTCGCGGATCCAGGGCGTCGGCCAGGTGCAGCTGTGGGGTTCGGGCGACTACGCGATGCGCGTATGGCTCGATCCGCAGAAGGTCGCGCAGCGCGGGCTGTCGGCCGAGGACGTCGTGCAGTCGATCCGCGAGCAGAACGTGCAGGTCGCGGCCGGCGTGATCGGCGCGTCGCCGTCGCTGCCCGGCACGCCGTTGCAGCTGTCGGTGAACGCGCGCGGCCGTCTGCAGACGGAAGACGAATTCGGCGACATCGTCGTGAAGACGACGCCGGACGGCGGCGTCACGCACCTGCGCGACATCGCGCGGATCGAGCTCGACGCGTCCGAATACGGGCTGCGCTCGCTGCTCGACAACAAGCCGGCCGTCGCGATGGCGATCAACCAGTCGCCGGGTGCGAACTCGCTGCAGATCTCGGACGAAGTCCGCAAGACGATGGCCGAGCTGAAGCAGGACATGCCGGCGGGCGTCGACTACAAGATCGTCTATGACCCGACGCAGTTCGTGCGCTCGTCGATCAAGGCCGTCGTGCACACGCTGCTCGAGGCGATCGCGCTGGTCGTGATCGTCGTGATCGTGTTCCTGCAGACCTGGCGCGCGTCGCTGATTCCGCTGATCGCGGTGCCGGTGTCGATCATCGGCACGTTCTCGCTGCTGCTGGCGTTCGGGTATTCGATCAACGCGTTGTCGCTGTTCGGGATGGTGCTCGCGATCGGGATCGTCGTCGACGATGCGATCGTCGTCGTCGAGAACGTCGAGCGGAACATCGAGAGCGGGATGAACGCGCGGCAGGCGACCTACAAGGCGATGCAGGAAGTGAGCGGGCCGATCATCGCGATCGCGCTGACGCTCGTCGCCGTGTTCGTGCCGCTCGCGTTCATGTCGGGCCTGACCGGCCAGTTCTACAAGCAGTTCGCGATGACCATCGCGATCTCGACGGTGATCTCGGCGTTCAACTCGCTGACGCTGTCGCCGGCGCTGTCCGCGATCCTGCTGAAGGGCCATGGCGACAAGGAAGACTGGCTCACGCGCGTGATGAACCGCGTGCTCGGCGGCTTCTTCCGCGGCTTCAACAAGGTGTTCCATCGCGGCGCGGAGAACTACGGCCGCGGCGTGCGCGGCGTGCTGTCGCGCAAGACGCTGATGCTCGGCGTGTACCTCGTGCTGGTGGGCGCGACCGTGCTCGTGTCGAAGGTCGTGCCGGGCGGCTTCGTGCCCGCGCAGGACAAGGAATACCTGATCGCGTTCGCGCAGCTGCCGAACGGCGCGTCGCTCGACCGTACCGAGAAGGTGATCCGCGACATGGGCTCGATCGCGCTGAAGCAACCGGGCGTCGAGAGCGCGGTCGCGTTCCCGGGGCTGTCGGTGAACGGCTTCACGAACAGCTCGAGCGCGGGCATCGTGTTCGTCACGCTGAAGCCGTTCTCGGAACGGCATGGCAAGGCGCTGTCGGCCGGCGCGATCGCGGGCGCATTGAACCAGCAGTACAGCACGATGAAGGATTCGTTCGTCGCGGTGTTTCCGCCGCCGCCGGTGCTGGGGCTCGGTACGCTCGGCGGGTTCAAGATGCAGATCGAGGATCGCGGCGCGGTCGGCTACGCGAAGCTGTCGGATGCGACCAACGACTTCATCAAGCGCGCGCAGCAGGCGCCTGAACTCGGCCCGCTGTTCACGAGCTACCAGATCAACGTGCCGCAGCTCAACGTCGATCTCGATCGCGTGAAGGCGAAGCAGCTCGGCGTGCCGGTGACCGACGTGTTCAACACGATGCAGGTGTATCTCGGCTCGCTGTACGTGAACGACTTCAACCGCTTCGGGCGCGTGTACCAGGTGCGCGTGCAGGCCGATGCGCCGTTCCGCCAGCGCGCGGACGACATCCTGCAGCTGAAGACGCGCAACGACAAGGGGGAGATGGTGCCGCTGTCGTCGCTCGTCACGGTGACGCCGACGTTCGGCCCCGAAATGGTCGTGCGCTACAACGGCTACACGGCGGCCGACATCAACGGCGGCCCGGCGCCGGGTTTCTCGTCGGGCCAGGCGCAGGCCGCGATCGAGCGCATCGCGCATGAAACGCTGCCGCGCGGCGTGCGGTTCGAGTGGACCGACCTCACGTACCAGCAGATTCTTGCCGGCGATTCGGCGATGTACGTGTTCCCGATCAGCGTGCTGCTCGTGTTCCTCGTGCTCGCGGCGTTGTACGAAAGCCTGACGCTGCCGCTCGCGGTGATCCTGATCGTGCCGATGAGCATTCTGTCGGCGCTGACGGGCGTGTGGCTCACGCAGGGCGACAACAACATCTTCACGCAGATCGGCCTGATGGTGCTGGTGGGGCTGTCGGCGAAGAACGCGATCCTGATCGTCGAGTTCGCACGCGAGCTCGAACACGACGGCAGGACGCCGCTCGAGGCCGCGATCGAGGCGAGCCGGCTGCGTCTGCGCCCGATCCTGATGACGTCGATCGCCTTCATCATGGGCGTGGTGCCGCTCGTCACGTCGACGGGGGCCGGGTCGGAAATGCGCCATGCGATGGGGGTCGCGGTGTTCTTCGGGATGCTGGGCGTGACGCTGTTCGGGCTGATGCTGACGCCGGTGTTCTACGTCGTGCTGCGGACGCTCGCGGGCGGCAAGATCCACGTCGCCGGCAAGGATTCGTCGGGTTACGGCGTGCCGCCGTCGGGCGCGTCGGCTTCGGATGCTTGAGGAAAACAAGATGGACAACATGCACAACACGAACGGCCTGATGCGCTTCGCGAAGGTGGCGGCCGCGAGCACCCTGCTCGCGACGCTGCTCGCCGCGTGCGCGGTGGGCCCCGACTACCAGCGTCCGGATGCCGCGGCGCCCGCCGCATTCAAGGAAGCGCCGACGCTTGCCGCCGGCGAGCAGGCCGGCACCTGGAAGACGGCCGAGCCGTCAGATGGCGCCCATCGCGGCGAATGGTGGAAGGTATTCGGCGACCCGGTGCTCGATTCGCTCGAGACCCAGGCGCTCGCCGCGAACCAGAACCTGAAGGCCGCGGCCGCGCGTGTCGAGGAAGCGCGCGCGGCGACGCGTTCGGCGCGTTCGCAATGGTTCCCGCAGGTCGGCGCCGGTTTTGGGCCGACGCGCGAAGGGCTGTCGTCGGCGTCGCAGTTCCAGCCGCAGGGCACGGGCCCGACCAACGCGACGCTGTGGCGCGCGCAGGGCACGGTGTCGTACGAGGCCGACCTGTTCGGCCGCGTCGGCCGCAACGTCGAGGCGTCGCGTGCGGACCAGGCGCAGAGCGAAGCGCTGTTCCGTTCGGTGCAGCTCGCGCTGCAGGCCGACGTCGCGCAGAACTACTTCGAACTGCGCCAGCTCGATGCGGACCAGGACCTGTACCGCCGCACGGTGGAGCTGCGCGAGCAGGCACTGACGCTCGTGCAGCGCCGCTTCAACGAAGGCGACATCAGCGAGCTCGACGTGTCGCGCGCGAAGAACGAGCTGGCCAGCGCGCAGGCCGATGCGGTCGGCGTCGCGCGCCGGCGTGCGGCGTCCGAGCATGCGCTCGCGATCCTGCTCGGCAAGGCGCCCGCGGATTTCGGGTTCAAGGAAACGCCGATCGTGCCGGTCGCGGTGAAGATTCCGCCGGGCCTGCCGTCCGCGCTGCTCGAACGCCGTCCGGACGTGTCGGCGGCCGAGCGCGCGATGGCCGCCGCGAATGCGCGGATCGGCCTCGCGAAGTCCGCGTACTTCCCGAAGCTCGATATCACGGGCTCGTTCGGTTATGAAGCGTCGACGCTCGGCAACCTGTTCCTGTGGTCGAGCCGCACGTTCCTGCTCGGGCCGTTCGCCGGCACCGCGCTGACGTTGCCGCTGTTCGACGGCGGCCGTCGCGCGGCCGGCGTGCAGCAGGCGCGCGCGCAGTACGACGAGCAGGTCGCGAACTACCGGCAGCAGGTGCTCGTCGCGTTCCGCGAGGTCGAGGACAATCTGTCCGACCTGCGCCTGCTCGACGACCAGATCCGCGCGCAGGATGCGGCCGTCAACGCGTCGCGCCGTGCGGCGAAGCTGTCTCGGACGCAGTACCAGGAAGGCGAGGTCGCCTATCTCGACGTGATCGACAGCGAGCGCTCGGTGCTGCAGTCGCAACTGCAGGCGAACCAGTTGACCGGCGCGCAGGCCGTGTCGACCGTCAACCTGATCCGCGCGCTCGGCGGCGGCTGGGGCGCGGCGCCGACGGCGGTCGGCGATGCGGCCTCCGTGAAGGCGGAAGTCGCAGCACGTTGACGCGGCGGCCCGTCAAGGGCCGTTCAGGCAGATGGTGGAGGCCAGTACCCCGATTCGCGGCAACGCGGATCGGGGTTTTTTCATTGGCCGGTCGTCAGGGCTGCCGTTCGGGCTGCACGTCCGTGCGCTCGGCGATCACGACTGCGTAGCGGCCGACCGCGTCGGCGATGCGCTGCGCGAGTTCGGGATCGCGCACGGCACGCGCGAGCGTGACGCCGCCCGACAGCAGCGCGAGGAACGCGATCGCGCGGTCGTCGTCGGGTGGGTCGCCGAGCCCGGACGACACTTCGTCGACGATCTGCCGCAACGCCTGTTCGTACGCGTCGCGCGTGTCGTCGTCGGCGCGCATCACTTCGGGCGACAGGCTCGGCAGCGCGCAGCTTTCGCCGAGTGCGCAGGTGCGCCGCGGCCCGAGATAGAACGACACGAACGGGCGCCGCCAGCGCGCGCCGTGTTCGGCCTTGAGCGCCGCGACGCCTTGCCGGAGCTGGTCGAGGCCGTCCAGCACGACGGTGCGGAACGCTTCGCCTTTCGATTTGAAATGCCCGTAGAACGCGCCGTTGGTGACGCCGGCCGCTTTCGTCAGCGGACCGATGCCGGAGCCGCCGTAACCCTCCTGGCGGAACAGGCGGCTCGCGGCTTCGAGGATGCGCGTGCGGGTTTCGTGCTTGTGCTCGACGGAATAACGCATGACAGGCTCGCTTCAGAGCGATCGCTCTCTTTATGACTTGCATAGAGAGCGATCAGTGTCTAATGTATAGAGAGTGACTGATATTTATATCACGTCACGATTCCGATGACCTGACCTGGAGAAAGTGCGATGCCGATTACGCTGACAGTATCCGAAGGGGTTTTCACGCCGGACGACGAGGGGCCGGTGTTTGCCGAGTTGACCGATGCGCTGCTGGAAGTCGAGGGCTTGACCGGGAACGGGTTCCTGGCGCCGAACGTGGTGGGCACGCTCAACGTGCTGCCGCGTAACAGGACCTTCGTGCACGGCCGCGCGGCGCCCGCCGCGTTCGTCGAACTGAAACTGCCTGCCGTGGCGCTCGCGGCGCCCGACAAGCAGCGGCAATTCGTCGAACGGGCGACCGGGATCGTGCTGCATCGCGCGGGCGGGCGCCTGACGCCGGCGCAGGTATGGGTGAATGTCGTGCATGCGGCCGATGGCGGATGGGGCATTGCCGGGCGGCGGTACGACAACGCAGCGCTCGTCGATTCGATTCAGGGCGCGGCGGTTGCCTCGCATTGATCGCAACTAACGGTCAGGCCGCCGGGCGTTGACCGACGGCGTGGCGGCGATGGCCGCCACGCCGGCTATTTGCCGTCGCCGGCCGCCCGCAGCGCGCGCACCAGCTCGCTCGCCGCCTTGCCGAGCTCCGTATGCTTCGGCCGCCGCAGATAAACGGGCAGCGGCAAGCCGTTGCGGATGTTCGCGAACACGAGCGGCGCGAGTTCGCCGTCGGCGACATACCGGCCGATCATGGATTCGGGCAGGTTCGCCCAGCCGTGCCCGGCCTTCACGAGCGAGATCGCGGTCGCCATGTCGGTCACTTTCCAGGTGCGGTTGCCGATCAGCGGCCGCACGTCGGTCAATGGCCGTTCGGGATCGGCGATCACGATCTGCCGGAAGCCCGACAGCCGCTCGATCCCTTCGGGATGCGCGGCTTCGGCGAGCGACGGATGATCGGGCGCCGCAACGGCTAGCAGCGTCTCGGTCCACAGCGCATGAATCTGCTCCCGCGGATGCAGGTCGAGCCCGCCGTACGCGACGCAGAGATCGACGGTGCCGCGATGCAGGGCGTCGACGATCGCGTCCTGCGGCGCGGTCACGATGCTGATCGCGAGCGCCGGGTATTTCGCGGCAACGGCGGTCAGCGCACGCGCAACGGGCGCGCCGTCGAGTTCGGCCGCGAGCCCGAGCCGCAGCGTGTCCTCGACGCCTTCCGACAAGTGCCGCGCCTGCGCACGCAGCGCATGCAGCCGATCGGCGATCGCACGCGCATCGGGCAGCAGCGCGATCATCGCGGCGGTTGGCGTCGGTTCGCGCGAGCCGCGATCGAACAGCACGAGATCGAGTTCGGCCTCGAGGTTCGCGATCGCCATGCTGACGGCCGACGGCGTGCGACCGAGCGCACGCGCGGCTGCCGAGAACGAGCCTTGGTCGATCACGGTCAGCAGCATGTCGATGTGATCGCTGGTCAGCATCGGCGGCCTCCTGTCAGCAAAATTGAAAGGACCTGACTTGGGCGGGCGGCGGCCCGCTGATAGTCTCGCCACCTTGTTCGACATGAAGGTGGATGGTCATGCAAGGGTGGAAGAGACGCATAGTTTACGTCGTGATGTTCGAGGTGCTCGGCATCCTCGTCGCGTCGTCGGTGCTCGGCATGCTGAGCGGGGCGAGTGTCGCGGCGAGCGGCCTGCTGGGCGTGATGATCTCGACGACGGGCGTCACGGTCAATTTTCTGTACAACCTCGCGTTCGAGGCATGGGAGCGGCGCAGCGCGGCGGCGACGCGCACGGTCGGGCGGCGTGTGGTGCATGCGATCGGGTTCCAGGTCGCGCTGGTGACGTTCCTGATTCCGCTGATCGCGTGGTGGCTCGACGTGTCGCTGTGGCAGGCGTTCCTGTACGACGCGGTGCTGATCGTGTTCTTCCCGATCTTCACGTTCACGTACAACTGGGCGTTCGACAGCGTGTTCGGATTGCCGGATGCGGTGACGCGCAAGGCCGAACCGGTCGTCTGAGGCAAAGGCAGGCGCAACGGCGCGACGCGGGGTTGGCCGCCCGCATCGTTTCGTGTCGGAGGGGAAAAGGCGTGACGGGCGGCGCGACAGCCGCCCCGGAAATCACGCGGCGACGAATTCGTGCACGTAACGGTTGAACACGGCGGGGCTCGCGGCGTTCATCCCGTGCGACGCGCCGGCGACGGTCTGCCGTTGCGCGTTGGCGATCCACTGCGACAGCGTATCGACGTTGTGGCGGAACATCTTCGGGCTGCGCTGGCCGTCGATCAGCAGCGTGCGGCATGCGATATCGCCGGCCGTGTGCTGCGAATACGCGGGCAGCGGGTCGCGCAGCTGTTTCGGCAGCGTGCTCGCGTTGTCGATCGCCATCGTGCGGAAGCGCGACGTGCTCTTTTTCCACGCGCCCGGCAGGCTCACCGAATCGACGAACATCTCGAGACCGGATTCGACGTCGCCCTGGCCGATCAGGTTCACGGCTTGCGTACGCAGCGCGAGCGCGGCGGCCGGCAGCGCGGCTTCGCGCACGCCCGGCTGCTGCAGCGGGCCGCCCGGATCGGCGAGCACGAGCGACTCGACGAGGTGCGGATGCTGGCGCGCGACGTTGAATGCAACGCTGCCGCCACGCGAATGGCCGACCAGGTGCACGGGGCCGAGATCGAGCGCGTCGATGAATTCGGCGAGCTCGTCGACGTGGTTCTGCCAGCTGAACTCGTCCTGGATGCCCGCTTCGACGGCCGGCCAGTAGTGGCTGAGGCTCGGCGCGATGCAGCGGTAGTGGGCCGACAGCGCGGCAAGTTGCGGATCCCAGTAGCGGTAGTCGCACAGCGAGCCGTGCACGAACACCATCGGCGCACCGCTGCCCCGCTCGACATACGGCAGGCTGATGCCCGACGAAAGCGTCGCAAATTGCAGGTCGGGGTTCGCGAGCACGGACGGCTCGATTCGCATGTTCATGACTGAAAGGCTCAAAGGTGCGTCAACACGACGCAACTATGCATCACGGCGACCTGCAAGGAAAACGCATAATTTTCATCGTGACGATCAATTTTTTTGATGGCTGCGGCGGAAACCCTTGTCGCAGCGTGGTCATGTGTCGAGGCCTTCAATCGTCTGACGATTCATTTCGCCGATGAAAGGGCGCGCGACGGCCCGCGCGCATGCGCCTTCGCCGCGAAAAAGAGGAGGCCCGCGTGTCAGCGCACCGTCAACGCGGGCGCGGTCTGAAGCGCGACGGGAAGGTCGTTGTCGGCGGCGAACTGCATCGCGAAGGCGAATGCGTCCGCGCATACGGTGCGCAATTCGTCCGACACGAACAGGCATTTGACGTTGTCGACGACGACGGGCATCGCGAGCCGCGACAGCGCGCAGGGATAGCCGGGCCGCCGTTCGCCGACGAACAGCGTGATGACGCCCGCGAGGCGCTCGGGCCAGTCGCTCGGGCGGAAGGTCTTCCGCGCGTGCGTGATGCCGCGGATCAGGTGGCCGGTGATGCGTCCGCGTTCGGTGACTTCGATGCGATCCATGCTGTCGTGCGTGCGCTCGTTCGCGTCATTCGCCACCGTCGGCCGCCGCGTCGCCGCGCGCGGGGATCCGCAGGTTGCGCAGCTTGTGATAGAGCGTCTTCTTCGGCATGCCGAGCGCGACGCTGGCATCGGCCACGTTGCCGTGGTGACGCTGCAGCATGTCCTCGATCAGCATCCGTTCGAAATACGCGAGCTGCTCCGCGAGCGTGCCGCCCACGACCGGCGCTGCGCCGGACGACAGCAGGCTGTCGCCGGTCAGCCCGAGCACGAAGCGGTCGGCCACGTTCTGCAGCTCGCGCACGTTGCCGGGCCACGCATGCGTCATCAGCTCGGACACCTGCGCGGCCGTGACGACCGGCGCCGGCTGCCCGAAGCGCCGCGCGGCCGCGAGCACGAAATGCTCGAACAGCAGCGGTACGTCCTCGCGCCGCTCGCGCAGCGGCGGCAGCTCGATCTGCGCGACGTTGAGGCGATACAGGAGGTCCGCGCGAAAGCGCCCGTCGGCCGCGAGTTCGGCGAGATCGGCCTTCGAGGCGGCCACCACGCGGCAGTCGACCGGAATCAGCTCGTTCGCGCCGAGCCGCTCGACCACGCGCTCCTGCAGCACGCGCAGCATCTTGATCTGCAGCGCAATCGGCATCGTCTCGATCTCGTCGAGGAACAGCGTGCCGCCGTCCGCCCATTCGATCTTGCCGATGCGCTTCTTGATCGCGCCCGTGAACGCGCCGGCTTCGTGGCCGAACAGTTCGCTCTCGAAGATCTGCTCGGGCAGGCCGCCGCAATTGAGCGCGACGAAGTGCGCGTCGCGCCGGCCGCCGAAGTCGTGCAGGCTGCGTGCGATGAGCTCCTTGCCGGTACCCGTCTCGCCGGTGATCAGCACCGACACCGCGGTGTCGGCGAGGCGCAGGATCTTCTTGCGCACGTCGGCCATCGCGGGCGACTTGCCGAGCACGAACGCTTCGATGCCCTGCCAGTTGTTCAACGCCGCGCGCAGCCCCTGCACCTCGAGCGTCAGGCGGCGCTTCTCGACCGCGCGCGCGACGCGCCCGGCGATCACGTCCGACGAAAACGGCTTCTCGATGAAGTCGTACGCGCCGACCTGCATCGCGCCGACGGCCGTCGAGATGTCCGCGTGGCCGCTGATCAGCACGACCGGGATCTGCGCATCGACGGCCATCACGCGGTCGAGCAGCTGCAGCCCGTCGATGCCTGGCATCCGCACGTCCGACACGATCACGACCGGCGCGCCCGGTGCGACGTGGGCGAGCGCGTCGGCGGCCGACGCGAATGCGTCCACCGGGAACCCGGCGAGCGCGACGGCCTGCTCGACGCCGATCCGGACGTTTTCATCGTCCTCGACGACCAGCACGCGAATCTTATCTTCCATGCTCTATCCTCTGTTGCGGCGTGGCCGCCGCGAATTCGATACTGAACTGCGCGCCGCCCTCGTCGCGGTTCGTCGCGGCGATCCTCGCGCCGAACGCCTCGACGAGGCGCGACGTGATCGCGAGGCCGAGCCCGAGGCCCTGGCCGCGCGGCTTGGTCGTGACGAACGGCTCGAACAGGTGCGGCAGCACGTCGGGCGCGATGCCGGCGCCGCTGTCGGCCACCGTGAAGCGCACGCGGCCCGCTTCGTCCGGCCCGGCGGCTTCGATGACGATGCGGCGCACCGGTGCGTCGTGCACCGCGTCGAGCGCGTTGCCGAGCAGGTTCACGATCACCTGCTGCAACTGGCTCGACTCGGCCGACACGGTCGTGCCGGGGGCGATGTTCACGTCGAGCCGCACGCCTTCGTCGCGAATCCGCGCGTCGTAGATCAGCCGCGCATGCGCAACGGCCTCGTTCAGCGACACCGCGACGCGTTCGACGTCGGGCTTGCGCGCGAAGGTCTTCAGCTCACCGGTGAGCACGGCCATGCCGTCGACCAGCTTGCCGATCCGTTCGAGGTTCGCGAGCGCCGGCGCCGGCTGGCCGCGCTCGAAGAACGTGCGCGCGTTGTCGCACAGCGTGCGGATCGCGACGAGCGGCTGGTTCAGCTCGTGGGTGAGGCCGGCGGCCATCTGCCCGAGCACCGCGAGCTTGCCCGCATGCACGACTTCCTGTTGCGACGCGCGCAGCCGCTGCTCGGTGCGCTCGCGCTCGACGATCTCGCGCTGCATCCGCTCGTTCGCGGCCGTCAGCGCGGCCGTGCGCTGCGCGACGGTCAGTTCGAGCCGGTCGTTCGCGCGGCGCAGCGCGTCCTGCGCGTTCAGCCGCGCGACGATCGCCCGGCGGCGCTGGATCGCATAGCCGGCCAGCAGCGCCGCGATCAGGAACGCGCCGGTGACGAACACGAACGCCGTCTGCTGCTGGCGCCGCGCGCCCGCGATGTCGAGCAGCACCATCAGCGAATCGCCGGCCTGCGGCGCGGGGCGCGACATCACGAGATAACGCGTGGTGTGGCCGGCGCGGCGTGGATCGGGGAACGTGCCGAACCACGCGGCCGAGCTGCGGTCGCCGATGCGGCGGTACGGCAGCGCGTCGACGGTGCGGCCCGCGTATTGGCGCGACGCCTGGATGTCGCGCTGCTGCTGCGCGGTGATCGGGCGCAGCGCGGTGAATTTCCATGCGGGCTCGGTCGAGATCACGACCACGCCGTTGCCGTCGACGACCATCGCGGCGACGCCCGGCGCGCGCCAGGCCGATTCGAGCGGATCGACGCTGATCTTCACGGCGGCCACGCCGATCGGCACGCCGTCGTCGCGCACCGCGCTCGCGAAATAGACGCCCGGCACGCCCGTGTTGGTGCCGATCCCGAAGAAGCGGCCGCTGCCGCGCGCGAGCGCGTCCTTGAAGTACGGCCGGTACGACACGTTGGTGCCGACGAAGCTGATCGTCTCGTTCCAGTTGCTGGCGGCGATCACCTCGCCCTGCAGGTCGATCACGTCGACCGCGCCGCTGCCGGCGTCGCGGTTCACGGCTTCGAGGTAGGTGTTTACCGAGTGCACGAGCGCGGGCGCATCGTGCGGCGCGGCCTTCAGCATCGCGCGTACGCCGTCCTGCCGCGCGACGAGGCCCGGCAGGATCTCGAAGCGGCCGAGTTCGCTCTTCAGGCTCGACGCATACAGGTCGAGCCGGTGCGCGCCGGTTTCCTCGAGCGCGTCGATCGCGCGTTCCCACGCGAAATCGACGGCGGCGCCCGCCACGCCGACATACAGCGCGGCGGCCGACGCCCAGCCCCACCACGGGATTCCCTTGAAGCCCTTTTGCACGTTCGCCCTCATCGAAGCCCGCTACCGTCCGTCCGCCACCGGCCGTCCGCCACCTGCCCTCCGCAACCGGCCCTCCCTAACGACACGCGCCGCGCGCCGGCGAGGCCGGCGGCGGCGCGTGCGAAGCAGCCTGCGCGACGGTGCGCGCGGCCGCGCATCAACCGAAGTGCGCGACCAGGATCAGCGTCACCGTGACGACGATCGCGCCGCCGATCCGCGTCGCGATCTGCGCGAACGGCATCAGCTGCATCCGGTTCGCGGCGGTCAGGATCGCGACGTCGCCGGTGCCGCCTTGCCCGCTGTGGCAGGCGTTCACGATTGCGGTGTCGATAGGGTACATCTTCAGCAGGCGGCCGACCACGAAACCGGTGCCCATCAGCGTCGCGACGGTCGACACGATCGTGACCACGTTGACGATCGTGAACGCGGCGGTCAGCTTGTCCCACGGCGTCATCGCGACGCCGATCGCGAACAGCAGCGGATACGTGACGGCGGTCGAGAAGAACTTGTAGACGACGAACGCGCCTTCCTGCAGCGGCGGCGACACCGCGCGCGCGAGCTTCACGAGCACCGCGAGGAACAGCATCGCGACCGGCGCGGGCAAGCCGAACAGCTTGTGCGCCATCAGGCCGACGAGGTACAGCGTGATGGCGGTGATGCCGGCGCCCGCGATGTGCGTGACATCGACGTGGCCGCGGATCTCTTCGCTTTCCGGCGTCATGTCGCCGCTTTCGCCGACCTGCAGGCGGCCGTTGCCGGTCAGGTGCGGCAGCCGCTTGCCGAGCATGTCGAGCGCGCCCGACAGGATGATCGCGGTCAGGCTGCCGAGCATCACCGGCGGCAGCACCATCGCGAACATCTCGCCCTGCGGCAGGTGCATCAGTTCCGAATAGCCGATCGACAGCGGAATCGCGCCTTCGCCGACGCCGCCCGCCATGATCGGCACGACGATGTACAGCAGCGTGTGGCGCGCGCCGAGGCCGAGCGCGGTGCCGACGGCCGTGCCGACGATCGCCGCGGCGACCGAACCGGCCGCGAGCGGGATGAAGATCTTCACGAAGCCCTGGATCAGCACGCGGCGATCCATGCTCAGGATGCTGCCGACGATGATCGACGCGATGAACAGGTACAGGAAGTTGGTCGACTTCGTGAATTCGACGGTCAGGTTCAGCACCGGCTTCGGCAGCACGTGGTAGTACGTGAGCGCTGACGGCACGAAGGTCGCGAAGATCGCGGCCGCGCCGATGTTGCGCAGGAGCGGCAGGCGCTTGCCGAGTTCCGCGCAGGTGAAGCCGAAGAACGCGAGCACGGCGATCGCCATCGAGATTTCGCCCGGCACCTTGCCCGTCACCGCGAAACCGACGATCAGCGCGAACAGGATCACGTAGACGGGCAGCGGGATGATGCCGATGCGGATTTCCATCAGCTTCCACCAGCCTTCCGGCCAGAAGCGTGCGCGCGTGGCGGGGCCGGCTTCGGCAATCGGCTCGGGATGGGACGGGGTATGGATAGAGGTCTGCAAGACGTGTCTCCTGATGTTGGAATGCCTGCATCGCTTCGCGGCATCGTGTGCCGTCTGTTACGCAACCCCCGTGCCAGGAATCCGGCCTGCCGGAATATTTTCAATCCGTTGATTCATAAGGGATTTGTTTCGTCTGCGGAAAGGGTTGGCCGGCCGGCTGGCCGAGATTTCGGAATTCGCCGCGCGCCCAGGCCGAGATTTCGGCCTGGCACCCGGTCCGGCGTCCGGCCGGCCCTTCGGGCGCGCCCGGCCGCCCGCCATATCGCCGCGCGCGATTTTCTTCCCACAATCGCTTCGTAGACCGCCTCCGCGCCGCTCTCTATCATCGGCTGATCCTTTTCCGATGCGATGACGACCGTCCGGAGAACGCCCATGCGTTCGCCGCGGCGCCGCTCATCCGTCGATACCGTCTTTGGACAGGAGTGGTTTCATGCTGCATCCCGTTTTTTCCGCCCGCTTTTCCGCCGGCCGCACGGCTCGCCTGCTGATGGCCGCGCTGCTCGGCGTCGTGCTGCTGAACGGCGCGCGCGCCGACACCCCGCCGCTGAAGGTCGGCATCTCGACCAGCCCGCAGATCGAGGCACTGAAGATCGCCGCGAAGGAAGCGAAAGAGCAGGGGCTCGACGTGAAGATCGTCGAGTTCACCGACTGGAATACGCCGAACGCCGCGCTCGCGAACAAGGACATCGACGTCAACTACTTCCAGCACATCCCGTTTCTCGAGAACGCGAAGAAGCAGGGCGGCTACAACTTCATCTCGATCGCGCCCGGCACGATCATGAAGATCGGCCTCTATTCGAAGAAGGTGAAGCGCTTCGACGAACTGAAGGACGGTGCGCGCGTCGCGATCGCGAACGATCCGGTCAACGGCGGGCGCGGCTTGCTGCTGCTGCAGCGCGCCGGGCTCATCACGCTGAAGCCGGGCGCCGATTACCGCGCGACCACGCACGACATCGTCGCCAACCCGAAGCATCTGAAGATCATCCCGCTCGAGGCGTCGCAGCTCGCGCGCTCGCTCGACGACGTCGATCTCGCGCAGGGCTACCCGAGCTTCATCAAGCTTGCCGGCACGACCGATCCGAACAGCGCGCTGCTGTTCGACGGCACCGAGAACAAGAACTTCGCGATCCAGTGGGTCGTGCGGCCCGAGAGCGCGAACGATCCGCGCATCCGCAAGTTCATCGCGATCTACCAGCACTCGCCGGCCGTGCGCCGTGCGCTCGACAACGCGTTCGGCTCGCTGTACGCGATCGCGTGGTGACGGAGGCAGGCATGACGACGGCGAACCGCAAGAAGATCCTGCTCAACGCGTTCAACATGAACTGCGTCGGGCACATCAACCACGGGCTGTGGACGCATCCGCGCGACCGCTCCGCGCACTACACCGATCTCGACTACTGGGCCGATCTCGCGAAGACGCTCGAACGCGGCAAGTTCGACGGGATCTTTCTCGCGGACATCGTCGGCGTATACGACGTGTTCGGCGGCGGCCCCGAAGCGGCGCTGCGCGAATCGGTGCAGGTGCCGGTCAACGATCCGCTGCTGCTCGTGCCCGCGATGGCGCAGGTCACGCGGCATCTCGGCTTCGGCGTGACCGCGAACCTGACCTACGAGCCGCCTTATCTGTTCGCGCGCCGCATGTCGACGCTCGATCATCTGACGAAAGGCCGCGTGGGCTGGAACATCGTCACCGGCTACCTCGACAGCGCCGCGCGCGGGATGGGCCTCGCGCAGCAAATCGGCCACGACGACCGCTACGAGCGCGCGGACGACTACATGGACGTCGTCTACAAGCTGTGGGAACAGAGCTGGGACGACGACGCGGTGATCCGCGATGCGCAGGCGCGCGTGTTCGCGCAGCCGGGCAAGGTGCGGCGCGTGAAGCACGACGGGCCGTTCTATTCGGTCGACGCGATCCATCTGAGCGAGCCGTCGCTGCAGCGCACGCCGGTGCTGTACCAGGCCGGGTCGTCGGCGCGCGGCGTCGAGTTCGCGGGCCGTCACGCGGAATGCGTGTTCGTGAACGGGCAGAGCAAGGCGGCCGCGCGCGCGGCGGCGCTCGACATCCGCGCGGCCGCCGCGCGGCAGGGCCGCGATCCGGCATCGATCCGGATCTTCGCGGGCGTGAGCGTCGTGACGGCCGAGACCGAGCGGCTCGCACGCGAGAAATTCGACGAATACCGGCGCTATGCGAGCCCCGAAGCCGGCCTCGCGCATTTCGCGAGCTCGACCGGCATCGATTTCGCGCAGTACGGCCTCGACGAGCCGATCTCGTACGTGAAGACCGATTCGATCCAGTCGGCCGTCGACGCGATCTCGCGCAAGAGCACGACCGGCACGTGGACCGTGCGGCGCATGCTCGAACAGATGTCGCTCGGCGGCCGTTACGCGCCGATCGTCGGCTCGCCGTCGCAGGTCGCGGACGAACTGCAGTCGTGGATCGACGAGACCGGCATCGACGGCTTCAACCTGACGCGCACCGTGATGCCCGAATCGTTCGAGGATTTCGTCGACTGGGTCGTGCCGGAACTGCAGAACCGCGGCGTCTACAAGGAAGACTACGATCCCGCGCCGACGCTGCGCGAGAAGCTGTTCGGCGCGGGCCCGCGCCTGCCCGCGTGGCACACCGGCGCGCAGCACCGGCCGGCCGCCGCGGCGCAAACCGAACCCGCGCATCCCGCGCATCCCGCGCATGCGTGAACCTGACGGAGCGAAGCGATGACGCAATTGTTCGATACGCTGGGTTTCATCGAGCCGTCGGCCGTGCGGGCCGGCGCGGGGGCCGCGGCGCGTGACGAAGCGGCCGCGCGATATGACGGCGTGGCCGTCTCGCTGGAGCAGGTCGGCAAGGTATTCGCGACGCCGCGCGGCCACGCTGCCGCGCTGCGTGACGTGACGCTCGACGTGCGGCGCGGCGAGGTGTTCGGGATCATCGGCCGCAGCGGCGCCGGCAAATCGACGCTGCTGCGGCTCGTGAACGGTCTCGAACGGCCGAGTTCGGGCCGCGTGCGCGTGCAGGGCGTCGACGTCGGCGCGCTCGACGAGGACGGGCTCGTCGCGCTGCGTCGGCGCACCGGCATGGTGTTCCAGCATTTCAACCTGCTGTCCGCGAAGACGGTGTTCGAGAACGTCGCGCTGCCGCTGAAGATCGCCGGCGTGCCGAAGGCCGAGCGCGTGCGCAAGGTCGAGGCGCTGCTCGATCTCGTCGGGCTCGCGGCCAAGCGCGATGCGTATCCGGCGAGCCTGTCGGGCGGGCAGAAGCAGCGCGTCGGCATTGCCCGCGCGCTCGTGCACGATCCCGAGGTCCTGCTGTGCGACGAGGCGACGTCGGCGCTCGATCCGGAGACGACGCAATCGATCCTCGCGCTGCTCGCCGACATCAACCGCCGCCTCGGGCTGACGATCGTGCTGATCACGCACGAGATGGAAGTGATCCGCGCGGTGTGCGATACGGTCGCGGTCATCGAACAGGGGGAAGTGGTCGAAACGGGCGCCGTGTGGCGTGTGTTCGGCGATCCGCGCCACGGCGCGACGCGCGCGCTGCTCAGTACGCTGCAGCATGACCTGCCGGCCGAGCTGGCCGCGCGTGTGCAGCCGCTGCCCGAACAGGCCGCGTTGCCCGACGGTGCGCAGGTCGTGCTCGACGTCCGCTATACGGGCGAGAGCGGCGGCGAGCCCGACGTCGGCGCGCTCGCGGCGGCGCTCGGCGGCTCGGTGCGGTTCCTGCACGGCGGCATCGAGCGTATTCAAGGCCATGCGCAGGGGCGGCTCGTGATCGCGGCCGCGCCCGGCGTGGACGACACGGGCGCGCAGCCTGCGCGCCGCGCGGTCGCCGTGCTGCTCGAACGCGCGCGGCGCCACGCGAATCACGCGGAGGTGCTCGGTTATGTTTGAGCTCTGGTGGCCCGAACTGCTCGACGCGATCCGCGACACGCTGTCGATGGTCGCGGCATCGGCCGCGATCGCCGCGCTGCTCGGCATTCCGCTCGCGGTGATCCTCGTCACTACCGCACCCGGCGGGATCTACGCGCGGCGCGGCGTGAACGCGGTGCTCGGCGCGCTCGTCAACGTGTTCCGCTCGACGCCGTTCATCATCCTGCTCGTCGCGCTGCTGCCGTTCACGCGCGTGCTGATCGGCACGACGATCGGCGTGTGGGCAGCCGTCGTGCCGCTGTCGATCGCCGCGATCCCGTTCTTCGCGCGGATCGCCGAAGTGAGCCTGCGCGAAGTCGATCGCGGGCTGATCGAGGCGGCGCTCGCGATGGGCGCGAAGCGCCGCCACATCGTGTGGCACGTGCTGCTGCCGGAGGCGCTGCCCGGCATGCTCGGCGGCTTCACGATCACCGTCGTCGCGCTGATCGGCTCGACCGCGATGGCGGGCGCCGTCGGCGCGGGCGGGCTCGGCGATCTGGCGATCCGCTACGGCTATCAACGTTTCGACACCACCGTCATGGCGACCGTGATCGTGATCCTGATCGCGCTCGTCTCGGCCGTGCAAATCACGGGCGACCGCCTGGTCCGACGCGTGACCCGGCGTACCTGAGCGACGCCACAAGCGTCCGCTCGTTTCATTCCTGATCCTGAGAGAACCTACCCATGACCTTGCCCATCGGCGCTCCGCGCGAGTGGAACGGAGCATTCGAGGAAGCGCTGTTCCTGGACGTGGCGCGACGCCACCGTCCGGACTTTCCGGCCAAGCTCGCGACACCGCCGCGCGAGCCGCGCAACGACGACGAACTGGCCGCCGTCGCCGACTACTACACGAAGATGGCGTCGCACGACCTGTTCATCGTGCAGGTCGTCGCGAAGGCGATCGACACGCTGTTCCGCGACGATCCGCATTTCCAGCTGATCCTGTCGCGCCAGCTCGGCGACGACGGCGCGCACGCGGTGATCGGCCGCGAACGCGTCACCGAACTGACGGGGCGCGATCCGCTGCCGGAAGTCGACCGGCTCGTCGCCGCGCACTGGGCGCGCATCGGCGACATCGCGGTGCGCGACGTCGCGGGTTTTCTTGCGTTCGAATGGCATTACGAGCTGCACATCCTCGCGAAGCTGTGGATCCAGCGCAAGACCGGCCGCATTGGCGACAGCGCGATGCGCGAGCATGGCGAGAACCGGATCCGGCCGGACGAGGAGTGGCATCGCGTGCAGATCGTCCAGTGGTGGTTCGACACGCTGAAGGCGCTGCCGGCCGCCGAGCGCGACGCGCTGATCGATCGCGTGATCGCGGCCGACGAGGAAACGCAGGCACGGCTCGACGGTTATCTGCACGACGAATACGCGCACACCGCGCACGTGTTCGGCGCCGATATCGCCGAATACCGCGCGATCTACGACGACTGGCGGCGCGAGATCCTGTCGCGCCTCACCGGCCGCCGGCTCGAGGCGCTGGTGCCGCTGTCGGGCGCAACCGTCGCACAGGAAGCCCTTGCATGAACGATCCACGCGGCCCGGCGACCTTCGCGCCGGATACCGATGCACCGGCCGTCGACCGCGACGCGCTGGCGCGCGCGATCGACGCGCTGCGCGTGACCGCCGCCGAGCGCGACCGAACGGGCGGTCACGCGGCGCAGGAGAAACAGTGGCTTGCCGACGCGGGCCTGTTGACGCTCGCGGTGCCGCGCGCGTTCGGCGGGCAGGAAGCCGCATGGCCCGAGATCTACGACGCGATCCGGCAGGTCGCGCGCGTCGACAGCGCGCTCGCGCATCTCGTCGGGTTCCAGTGCCTGCAGGTGGTGAGCGTCGACGTATGGGGCAACCCGGCGCAGCGCGAACGCTATCTGCGCGGCACGGTCGAGCAGCGCTGGTGGTGGGGCAATGCGGTCAATCCGCTCGATACGCGGCTCATCGCCACGGCGACGCCCGACGGCGGCTACCGGCTCGACGGCGTGAAGGGCTTCTGTTCGGGTACGCGCGGGTCGCAGCGCATGACGGTGTCCGCGCACGATCCGGCAACCGGCCGCACCGTGTTCGGCGTCGTGCCGACCGATCGTCCGGGGATCACGGTCAACGAGGACTGGGACCCGATCGGCCAGCGCCAGACCGACAGCGGCAGCGTGCGCTTCGACGGCGTGACGCTCGCGGCGGACGAGGTGCTGCATCGTTCCGAAGCGCCGCCGACGCCGCGCGCGACGCTGCGCACGCTCGTGTCGCAGCTCGTGCTGACGAACCTGTTCGTCGGCCTGGCGGAAGGCGCGTTGGCCGAGGCGCGCGATTACGTGCGGCAGCACGGCCGCCCGTGGATTCACGCGGACGTCGCGCAGGCGGAAGACGATCCGTACACGCTGCAGCGTGTCGGCGACATGCGCGTGCGCGCGATCGCCGCGGCGGCACTGGCCGATCGCGCGGCCGCTGCGTTGCAGCGCGCGTGGGCGCGTCAGGATGCGCTGACGGCCGACGCGCGCGCCGACGTCGCGCTTGCGGTATCGGAAGCGAAGATCGTCGCGCAGCGCGCGGCGCTCGACAACGGCGAAGCACTGTTCGACGCGTGCGGCGCGCGCGCGACGGCCGCGTCGCTCGGCCTCGACCGTTTCTGGCGGAATGCGCGCACGCATACGCTGCACGATCCGCTCGACTACCGGTTGCGCGATGTCGGCCGGTTCGCGCTGACGGGGGAATTGCCGCAGGCGTCGCTTTATACGTGACGGCAATACGGGCGCGGGGCCGCTGCGCGGCGGCTCCGCGCCGACGGTCCGGTGCGGGCGCTTGCCGTTCCGGCCGACACGTCGTTCGATCGGAGCGCTGGACGTTCGAAATGATATGTTATATCGTTGCGATACAATATATCATCTGCTCCTCGACCTCCTCTTCCGGAATCGCCCGATGCGCACCGCACCCCGTCCGTCCACGCGGCTTCCCGTGACCGTCCTGTCCGGCTTCCTCGGCGCCGGCAAGACGACGCTGCTCAACCACATCCTCAACAATCGCGAGGGCCGGCGCGTCGCGGTCATCGTCAACGACATGTCCGAGGTCAACATCGATGCGGCGCTCGTGCGCGACGGCGGCGCGGGCCTGTCGCGCACCGACGAGAAGTTGGTCGAGATGAGCAACGGCTGCATCTGCTGCACGTTGCGCGAGGATCTGCTGATCGAGGTCGACCGACTCGCGCGCGAAGGGCGCTTCGACCAGCTCGTGATCGAATCCACCGGCATCTCGGAGCCGCTGCCGGTGGCCGAGACGTTCACGTTCGAAGGCGAGGACGGCCGCAGCCTCGGCGAAGTCGCGCGGCTCGACACGATGGTGACGGTGGTCGACGCATTCAATTTCCTGCGCGACTACGCGTCGCGCGACAGCCTGCGGTCGCGCGGCGAATCGATGGGCGACGACGACGCGCGCACGGTCGTCGATCTGCTGGTCGACCAGATCGAGTTCTGCGACGTGATCGTGATCAACAAGATCGACCTGATCGACGCCGGCGCGCGCGAGCGGCTGGTCGCGCTGCTGCGCGGGCTGAACCCGCGCGCGCGGATCGAGATCGCCGAGTTCGGCAAGGTGCCGCTCGAGCGCGTGCTCGACACGGGCCTGTTCGACTTCGACGAGGCGTCGCGCGCGCCGGGCTGGCTGCAGGAGATGCGCGGCACGCATACGCCGGAGACCGACGCGTACGGGATCCGCAGCTTCGTCTACCGCGCGCGGCGGCCGTTCCATCCGCGGCGCTTCTTCGAGCTCGTCGAAAGCGAATGGCCGGGCGTCGTCCGCTCGAAGGGGTTCTTCTGGCTGGCCACGCATCCGACCGTCGCCGGGTCGTGGTCGCAGGCCGGGGCGGTCGCGCGGCACGGGCCGGCGGGGTACTGGTGGGCGGCCGTGCCGCCCGAGCGCTGGCCGCGGGACGCCGAGGCCGTCGCGCAGATCCGCGCGCGCTGGGACGAGCGCGTCGGCGACGCCCGCCAGGAACTCGTGCTGATCGGCATGGACATGGACGAGCCCGCGCTGCGTGCGCGCCTCGACGCGTGTCTGCTGACCGACGCCGAGATGGCCGCCGGCCCCGAACACTGGACCACGTGGGACAACCCGTTTCGCGACTGGTCCTGACCTGAACGCGCGCTGCCTGCATCGATCCGGATGGACAAGGCGCGCCACCGGAATCCGAGCATGAATGCAGCCCTTCCCGATGTTTCCCTGACCGATGCCGCGCCCGGCCGCCGTCCGCTCGAATGGGTCGGCATGCAGGGCATCGACCTGCCCGTCGCGGTGGCCGAGCCCGGCTGCCGGCGCGACGTGCATGCCCGCGCCGACGTGCAGGTCGATCTGCCCGCACCGCACGTGAAAGGCATCCACATGTCGCGGCTGTACGGGCTGCTCGACCGGCTCGCCGACGGCGAAGCGCTGTCGCCGGCCGGCCTCGGGCGCGTGCTGCGCGCGATGGTCGACAGCCATCGCGACTGCGACACGCGCAGCGCGCGCGTGCGGCTGCGCTTCGACCTGCTGGCCCGCCGCCCCGCGCTCGTGACCGAGGGGCTGGCCGGGTGGAAGGCGTATCCGGTGCGGATCGACGCGACGCTCGCCGGCGAAGCGTTCGAGCTGCGCGCCCAGGTGACGGTCGCCTATTCGTCCACATGCCCGTGCTCGGCCGCGCTGTCGCGGCACTGGGTCGAACAGGCATTCCTGGCCGCGTTCGGCCGCGAGGATCGCGTGGCGCCGGCGGCTGTCGCCGCATGGCTGAAACGGCATGCGTCGGCCGCCACGCCGCACAGCCAGCGCAGCGAAGCCGTCGTCGGCGTGGCGCTGCCCGCCGCCGGCGCGACGCTGGGGCTGATCGACCTGATCGATCGCGTCGAGCACGCGCTCGGCACGCCGGTGCAGACGGCCGTCAAGCGCGCGGACGAACAGGCGTTCGCGGTGCTGAACGGCGGCAACCTGATGTTCGTCGAGGATGCCGCGCGCCGCGTGCAGGCCGCGCTGGACGGTCGTCACGAGAATCCGTGCGTCCAGGTGCGCCATCTGGAAAGCCTGCACCCGCACGATGCGGTGGCCTGGGCCGCGCCGATGGCGGAAGGCGCCGGCGCATGCTGATCCGCAAGCTGTTCCGGTTCGAGAATGCGCATGTCGTGCGCGGCTGCAGCACGCGGCGCTGCTCGCATTCGATCCACGGCCATTCGTACCGCGTCGAGTTGCTGCTCGAAGCGCACGCGCTGGACCACGGGCAGATGGTCTACGACTTCGGGCTGCTCAAGGGCGACGTGCGCGACCTGATCGATGCGTTCGATCATGCAGTGACGCTGTGGTCGGACGACGATCCATGCTACGTCGAAAGCATGCGTCGTTTTTCCGAGCGCTGGGTGGTGCTGCCCGTGTCACCGAGCGCCGAACAGTTCTCGCGCGTGTTGTTTCGCCTCGTCGACGCGGCGCTGAGCGGCACGCGCATGTCGAACGGCGAAGCCGACGTGCGGCTGCATTCGGTCATCGTGCACGAGACCGAGACCGGCTACGCGCAGTGTTTTCGCGACGACGCCTTCAATCCGCGCATGGGCCCGATCGACCTCGATGCGATCGTGTTCGCACCGGCCATCGCCGCGCAGTGGCGCGATCCGGGCCTGTTCGAGCGGCTCAGGCGCGGCCCCCTCCTTTCCAGGCAGGAATCCTCATGATCCGAAAGAACCCGCGCGGCGACCTGCCGCGGATTCATCCGAACGCCTTCGTCGACCCGACCGCCATCCTGTGCGGGCACGTGATCGTCGAGGAGAACGTGTTCATCGGCCCGTACGCGGTGATCCGCGCGGACGAAACGGATGCCGACGGCCGGATCGCGCCGATCGTGATCGGCGCGCATTCGAACATCCAGGACGGCGTCGTGATCCATTCGAAGTCGGGCGCGAGCGTGACGATCGGCCGGCACACGTCGATCGCGCATCGCGCGATCGTCCACGGGCCGTGCAAGGTCGGCGACGGCGTATTCGTCGGGTTCAACAGCGTGCTGTTCAACTGCACGATCGACGACGGCTGCGTGGTGCGCTACAACGCGGTCGTCGACGGCTGCCATCTGCCGCCGGGCTTCTACGTCCGTTCGACCGAACGCATCGGGCCGGAAACCGATCTCGCCGCGTTGCCGCAGGTCACGGCCGATGCGAGCGATTTCTCCGAGGACGTCGCGCGCACGAACAATGCGCTGGTGCTCGGCTACAAGCACATCCAGAACGAGTTCTGAGTCATGGGCGAGCGGATGGGGCATGACGCAACCGACACGCCGATGCGTCGCCACGTCGACCTGCTCGTGCAGGGCGGCACGGTGATGACGCCCAACGGCGCCGAACGGATCGACGTCGCGTGCGCGGCGGGCCGCGTGGTCGCGCTGGGCGCGTTGCAGGGCAGCTGGCGGGCCGACGTCGTGCTCGATGCGCGCGGATTGCATGTGCTGCCGGGCGTGGTCGACAGCCAGGTGCATTTCCGCGAGCCGGGGCTGACGCACAAGGAGACCTTCGAAGCCGGCACGCGCGGCGCGGTGCTCGGCGGCGTCACGACCGTCTTCGAGATGCCCAACACGCATCCGTTGACGCTGAGCGGGCAGGACCTGCAGGCGAAGCTGGACCTGGCGCGCGGTCGCGCGTGGTGCGACTACGCGTTCTATATCGGCGGCTCGGCCGTGAATGCGGAGCGGTTGCCGGCACTCGAGCGCCTGCCCGGCTGCGCGGGCGTGAAGGTATTCATGGGCAGTTCGTTCGGCGACCTGCTGGCCGACGACGCAACCGTGTTGCGCCGGATCCTGCGCAACGGGCGCCGGCGCATGGCCGTGCATGCGGAGGACGAGGCGCGGCTGCGCGAACGCAAGGCGATCGTGGAAGCGAGCGGCGACGTGCGCGATCATCCGCGCTGGCGCGACGAGGACAGTGCGCTGATCGCGACGCGGCGCATCGTCGGGCTGGCGGCCGAAACGGGCCGTCGGCTGCATGTGCTGCACGTGTCCACGGCGGACGAAATGGCGTTTCTTCAACACCATCGGCGGCGCGTGACGGTCGAGGTCACGCCGCACCACCTGAGCCTCGCTGCGCCGGATTGCTACGAGCGGCTCGGCACGTTCGCGCAGATGAATCCGCCCGTGCGCGAGCGGCGTCACCGGGACGCGTTGTGGCAGGCCGTCCGCGACGGCGTGGTCGACGTGATCGGCAGCGATCACGCGCCGCATACGCGCGACGAAAAGCGCCGCCCGTATCCGCAGTCGCCGAGCGGGATGACCGGCGTGCAGACGCTGCTGCCGCTGATGCTCGACCACGTGCATGCGGGCCGCTTGAGCCTCGAACGGCTGGTCGACCTGACCAGCGCCGGGCCGGCGCGCATTTTCGGCATCGAGGGGAAAGGGCGCATCGCGGCCGGCTACGACGCCGATTTCAGCATCGTCGACCTGCAGGCGCGACGGATCATCCGCGACGAATGGATCGCCAGCGTGAGCGGCTGGACACCTTACGACGGGTGCGCAGTCACGGGCTGGCCCGTGCATACGGTCGTGCGCGGGCAGGTCGCCGTGCGCGACGGCGCGCTGAACGGGCAGCCGGCCGGGGAGGCCGTCACGTTTCTGGACGCCTAGATCGGCAGGCGAACCGTCTGCTTGATGCGCTTCAGCGGAATCTCGGTTTCGACGTTGCGGACGCCTTCGATCTGCGTGAGCGTTTCCATCTGGAAGCGCTGGTAGTCGTCGAGATCGCGCGCGATCACGCGCAGCAGATAGTCGTAGCTGCCGGCCATCAGATGACATTCGAGCACTTCGGGCGCCTGCTCCATCTCGCGCGCGAAGCGCTCGACCGTCGTCTTGTCCTGGCGCTCCAGCGTGACGCGCACGAACGCGCTGAATCGCAGGTCGACGGCGGCGGGATTCAGCAGCGCGACATAAGCGTCGATCACGCCCTGTTCCTCGAGCAGATGAACGCGGCGCAGGCAGGGCGTGGCCGACAGCCCGGCCTGTTGCGCGAGTTCGGCATTCGTCTGATTCGAATTCCGTTGCAATGCGCGCAGAATGCGCCGATCGATCGCATCCAGTTTGATTGACATTTTTGACTGCCATGAGCGTGATTGCTAGAGAATAGCGCCAAATCAGGCCGGTGAAGTAGCCAAATTTGCATTCAATCTCCACGGAAGGGCGTCGATAATCTGACGACCGGCCGGGCGATTCCCGTCCGTCGGCCATCCCGTTCTGGAGTGCTCTCATGTCGCATCTATCCTGGTTGCCGTTCATTGCAACGTCGCTGCTGGTCATCGTCACGCCGGGCCAGGACATGGTTCTCGTGATGTCGCGCACGCTGTCCGACGGCACGCGCGCGGGCCTCGTGACCGCCGCGGGCGTCAGCGTCGGGTTGCTCGTGCACACGATGCTCGCGACGCTCGGGCTGGGCGCGCTTCTTCAGGCATCCGAATGGTTGTTCACGGCGCTGAAGGTGATCGGCGCGCTGTACCTGCTGTACCTCGGCATCACGTTGCTGCGTTCGTCGGGCGAACTGTCGCTCGCGAGCAGCAGCAGCGGCGCGCAGGTGTCGCGGCTGCGTACGTTCGCGCAAGGCGCGCTGTCCAACGTGTCGAATCCGAAGGTCGCGCTGTTCTATCTGGCGTTCCTGCCGCAGTTCGTGCCGGCGGGCACCGCGCATCCGATGCGGTCGCTGTTCGTGCTGGGCGCGACGTTCGCCGGCCTGACGTTTCTCGTCAAGGGGCCCGTCGCGCTGTTCGCCGGCCTGCTGTCGGCATCGATCCGGCGCAACCCGCGCATCCTGACGCGCCTGCACCGCGTCAGCGGCGTGGTCCTGCTGGGGCTTGGCGTGAAGCTGGCGCTCGAGCGCCGCTGATGGCGGTCATGACGCGGGCAGGGTGTCCGCCAGCGCCCGCATCGCGTCGACCGTCTCCGGATTCGCCGGAAAGAACGCCTCGATCGCGAGTTCCGACAGCGTCACGTCGACCGGCGTGCCGAACACCGTCGTCGTACTGAAGAACGTCAGCTCGCCGGCCGCCGTGCGCAATCGCAATGGCACGGCGATATCCGCGAAATCGGCGCGTGCCGGCGGGGTGTCGGGCTGGCCGCCCGGCGCCGGATACGCGGCGAGCTCGTCGCGCAGCGCATGCAGCGTGCGGTCGCCGCTCGCGTCGATCTGCCGCTGCAGCCGATGCAGGATGTGCGCGCGCCATTCATGCCAGTTGGCGATCTGCGAGGCGAGGCCGTCCGGATGCAGGCTCAGCCGCAGCACGTTGACGGGCGGCTGCAGCAGCGCCGGATCGGCCTGCGCGACCAGCGCGCCGAGCATCCGGTTCGCGGCGAGCAGCACCCAGTGACGGTCGACCGCGAGCGCCGGGTAGGGCTCGTGGCCGCGCAGCACGGCTTCGACCGCGTGGCGCGCGGCGTCGAGTTGAGGATCCGAAAACGGCCGTTCGCGAAACAGCGGCGCGAAGCCGGCCGCGACGAGCAGCGCATTGCGTTCGCGCAGCGGCACGTCGAGGCGTTCGGCGAGGTGCAGCACCATCTCGCGGCTCGGCTGCGCGCGGCCCGATTCGACGAAGCTCAGGTGGCGCGCGGAGACTTCCGCGTCGAGCGCGAGCGCCATCTGGCTCAGGCGCCGGCGCTGGCGCCACGTGCGCAGCAGCGGGCCGACGCCGGACGCGCGGCCGGCGGACGGGGAGGGCGAATGGGCGGCGGCGGTCGGGTTCATGACGCGGATGATAGGCAATCTCGCGCACCTTGGGCATTACCTGTCAGGTAAGCATCGCGCCGCTCCCCGGGCCCTGGCGCGTCGCGGCGCTGCGTTACCATGGCGACCGTGCCACCTGAGAGGCGGCGCCGGACCCGCGAGACCAATCACGGGCCGGTGCCGCGCACATTCACGACAAGGCATTCCAGGGGAATCCAACAATGAAAAGACTTGCCGTCCGGCTCGCCTGCGTGGCGACGCTCGCACTCGCCGCGACCAGCGGCCACGCGCAGACCGAAGCTGCGCAGGTGGAAATGAGGGCCGCCGCCGCGGCCGCCAACGAAGCGGTCGTGAAAGGGCCGACCGACATCGACGTGAAACACGAGGCCGTGCTGAAGCTGAAGGCCGGCGAGTCGTTCGTGCCGGCCGCCGAGGCCGGCCGCTACCTGCGCTCGATGGGTAATTCGATCGACGAAGCGAAGCTGGTCGGCCTCGTGCTGCCCGACGACCCGGACGCCGACTGGATTTCGGTCGTGTCGTTCGAGCCGAGCGGCTATATCCGCGACGACGACGCGAAGGACTGGAAGCCCGACGAGCTGCTGAAGAGCCTGCAGGCCGGCACCGAGGAAAACAACCCGGCGCGCAAGGAGCGCGGCCTGCCCGAAACCGAGGTGGTCGGCTGGGCGAAGGCGCCCGCGTACGACGCGGCCACGCACCGGCTCGTGTGGTCCGCGATCATCCGCGACAAGGGCGCGGCGCCGAATGCCGCAAACGACGGCGTGAACTACCGGACGCTCGTGCTGGGCCGCGACGGCTACCTGTCGCTGACGATGGCGTCGACGCTTGCCGACCTGCCGAAATACAAGGCATCGGCCGACGACCTGCTGTCGAACATCAGCTTCAACGACGGCAAGCGCTACGCCGATTTCAACCGGTCGACCGACCACGTTGCCGAGTACGGGCTGGCGGCGCTGATCGTCGGCGTCGGCGCGAAGAAGCTCGGCCTGCTCGCGCTGATCGGCGCGTTCGCGGTGAAGTTCTTCAAGATCGGCGCGGTCGCGCTGCTGGCCGGCGGCGCGGCGCTCAAGCGCTTCTTCGGGCGCAAGCCGAAGGCCGCCGCGGTGCCGGCGGTCGCCGACGCGTCCGAGGCAGCCGCCACGGAGCGCAAGGAATGACGAAGCTGCTGCTGCTGATCTTCGGCGGCCTCAAGCTCGGCAAGGTGCTCGTGTCGGCGGGCACCATGCTGGCGTCGATCGCGGTCTACGCGCTGTTCTACGGCTGGCGGTTCGCGGCCGGTTTCGTCGCGCTGCTGCTGGTGCACGAGGCCGGCCACTACGTCGCCGCGCGGCGGCGCGGGCTCGACGTCGGGCTGCCGACCTTCATCCCGTTCGTCGGCGCATGGATCCAGCTGAAGGCGATGCCGCACGACGCGGAAACCGAGGCATACGTCGGGCTTGCCGGGCCGTTCGTCGGCACGCTCGGCGCGCTGGCCTGCTACGCGGCCGCGCGGCACACCGACAGCAACCTGCTGCTCGCGCTGTCGTACACGGGCTTCTTCCTGAACCTGTTCAACATGATTCCGCTGTCGCCGTTCGACGGCGGGCGGATCACCGCGGTGTTGTCGCCGCGCATCTGGTTCGCGGGCGTGCCCGTGCTGATCGCGCTGTTCGTGTATCGCCCGAGCCCGCTGCTGATCGTGATGGCGATCCTCGCGCTGCCGCAGCTGAAGCGCGCGTGGCGCTACGATCCCGACGCGCCGGAGAACCGCGTGTACTACGCGACGTCGATCGAGACGAAAACGACGTACGCGCTCTGCTACGTCGGCCTGCTCGCGTTCCTTGCGCTGATGACGTCCGGCGTGCACGACATGCTGCGCGTCGTGCATTCCGCCGCTTGATGCGAAAACGGCGGCCGCGCGAAAGCGGCCGCCGTTTGCATGGAACGTCGACCCTCAGGCGTCGCGATGACGCAATTCGACGCGCTTGATGTCCTTCACGATCACGAGATAGCTGAACACGGTGACGAGCGCGTTCAGCCCGACGAACACGAGCGCGCCGTTGAACGAGCCGCTCGCGCCGACGAGGTAGCCGATCGCGATCGGCGCGACGATGCCGGCCGTGTTGCCGAACATGTTGAACAGGCTGCCCGACAGGCCGATCGCCTCCTTCGGCGCGGTGTCCGCGACGACGGCCCAGCCGAGCGAGCCGATCCCCTTGCCGAAGAACGACACGGCCATCAGCACGATCACCAGCGCTTCGCTGTCGACGTAGTTGCAGCCGATGATCGCCATCGACAGCGCCATCCCGCCGACGATCGGAATCTTGCGCGCGAGCGTCAGCGACACGCCGCGACGGATCAGCGCGTCCGACAGCATTCCGCCGAGCACGCCGCCGAGGAACCCGCAGATCGCGGGCAGCGACGTCATGAAGCCGGCCTTCAGCAGCGACATGCCGCGCGCCTGCACGAGATAGATCGGGAACCACGTGAGGAAGAAGTACGTGAGCACGTTCACGCAGTACTGACCGAGGTACACGCCGATCAGCATCCGGTTCGACAGCAACTGGCGCACGTAGTACCAGCCGGCGACGCGGCCGCCTTCCGCGCGCGTGCCGCCGGCGTCGCGCGGCCCGGCTGGCCGGCCCGCCGATCGCACGAGCCCGCCGCCCTGTTCGATATGGTCGAGTTCCGCGCGGTTCACCGCCGGATGGTCGGCCGGGTCCTTCATGACGCGCAGCCACAGGAACGCGAGCGCGATGCCGGCCAGGCCGAGCCACAGGTACACCTGGTGCCAGCCGTACGCATGCGTGAGCCACGCCATCAGCGGCGAGAACACCACGGCCGCGAAGTACTGCGCGGCGTTGAAGATCGCCGACGCGGTGCCGCGCTCGGCGGTCGGGAACCAGCTCGCGACGACTTTCGCATTGGCCGGAAACGCGGGCGCCTCGGCGATGCCGACCGCGAAGCGCATCGCGAACAGCGCGGCGACCGCGAACGCGGCGCTGCCGCCGAGGCCGATCGTGCTCTGCAGCAGCGTGAACGCCGACCACAGGAAGATGCTCGCCGCATAGACGCGCCGTGCGCCGAAGCGGTCGAGCAGCCAGCCGCTCGGCAGTTGCGCGAGCACGTACGCCCAGCTGAACGCCGAGAAGATGTAGCCCATCGTCACCGGATCGATGCCGAACGCCTGGCGGATCGGCGTGCCGGTGATCGACAGCGTCGCACGGTCCGCATAGTTGAGCGTCGTGACGACGAACAGCATCGCCAGGATCCAGTAGCGCACGGCGGTCCGGCGCGCGGTGCGCGCGAGGTCGAGCGGAAGATCGCGAGAAGAAGTCTGATGGCTCACTTTAAATGTACGTCGTCGTATGACATGACTGAAAGTTTATTGATAATGGCCGGATGCATAAACTTCGGGTTTTCCCTTTGAAGCGTGTCGCCACAGTGTGGGAAAGTCGTGAGAACCTGGCCGGACAAGGCTTGCGGGTGTATCGTCGGCGCCCTCGCAAACGGCGGACAGGGTGCGATGATGTCAGCGGACATCGTATCTGTTGAGCTACAATGAGCCATTCATTCCCGAACCACGGAGCACATCCCATGCAACTGACAGGAGAGATGCTGATCGGCGCCGACGCGGTGGCCGGCTCGGCCGGAACCTTGCACGCGTTCGACCCGACGCAGGGCGCGCCGATCGACGCGCCGGCGTTCGGCGTCGCGTCGCCGGCCGATATCGACCGCGCGTGCGAACTCGCGCGCGACGCGTTCGATGCGTACCGCGCGCAGCCGCTCGCGGCCCGCGCGGCGTTTCTCGAGGCGATCGCCGATGAAATCGTCGCGCTCGGCGATGCGCTGATCGAGCGCGCGCACGCCGAAACGGGCCTGCCCGTCGCGCGGCTGCAGGGCGAGCGCGGCCGCACCGTCGGCCAGCTCCGGCTGTTCGCGCGCGTCGTGCGCGACGGGCGTTTCCTTGCCGCGTCGATCGATCCCGCGCAGCCCGCGCGCACGCCGCTGCCGCGTTCGGACCTGCGTCTGCAGAAAGTCGCGCTCGGGCCCGTCGTCGTGTTCGGCGCGAGCAATTTCCCGCTCGCGTTCTCGGTGGCCGGCGGCGATACGGCGTCGGCACTCGCGGCCGGTTGCCCGGTGATCGTCAAGGCGCACGAGGCGCATCTCGGCACGTCCGAGCTGGTCGGCCGCGCGATCCGCGCCGCCGTCGCGAAAACCGGCATGCCGGCCGGCGTGTTCTCGCTGCTGATCGGCCCCGGCCGCGCGATCGGCCCGGCGCTCGTCAGCCATCCGGCGGTCCAGGCCGTCGGCTTCACCGGCTCGCGGCAGGGCGGCATGGCGCTCGTGCAGCTCGCGAACGCGCGTCCGCAGCCGATTCCCGTCTACGCGGAAATGAGCAGCATCAACCCGGTCGTGCTGTTCCCGGCCGCGCTCGCCGCGCGCGGCGACGCGATCGCGACGGGCTTCGTCGATTCGCTGACGCTCGGCGTCGGCCAGTTCTGCACGAACCCGGGCCTCGTGCTCGCGATCGACGGCCCCGATCTCGACCGCTTCGAAACCGTCGCCGCGCAGGCGCTCGCGAAGAAGCCGGCCGGCGTGATGCTCACGCACGGCATTGCCGATGCGTACCGCAGCGGTCGCGGCAAGCTGGCCGAGCTGCCGGGCGTGCGCGAAATCGGCGCGGGCGAGGCGGCGCAGACCGACTGCCAGGCCGGCGGCGCACTGTACGAAGTCGGCGCGCAGGCGTTCCTGGCCGAACCGGCGTTCAGCCACGAGGTGTTCGGGCCGGCGTCGCTGATCGTGCGCTGCCGCGATCTCGACGAAGTCGCGCGCGTGCTCGACGGGCTCGAAGGCCAGTTGACGGCCACGCTCCAGATGGACGCCGACGACAAGCCGCTCGCCCGCCGGCTGCTGCCGATCCTCGAACGCAAGGCCGGGCGCCTGCTCGTCAACGGCTACCCGACGGGCGTCGAGGTGTGCGATGCGATGGTGCACGGCGGGCCGTTCCCCGCGACGTCGAACCCGGCCGTCACGTCGGTCGGCGCGACGGCGATCGAGCGTTTCCTGCGGCCCGTGTGCTACCAGGACTTCCCGGACGACCTGCTGCCCGAAGGGTTGCAGGACGGCAATCCGCTGGCGATCCCGCGCTTGCGGGACGGGAAGGCGGAATAACGAGGGGCGGCCCGGCAATCGACGCCGGGCCGCTCCCCGGAGGGACGAAAGCGGAGGCGGCCGACGGGTCGCCTCCGCTTTTTTCGTGGTGTCTTCCGCGTTTCCCGAATTTCTCCTACAGTACCGGTGCCTCGGGCCGCCCGGCCCGCGGGCGAGCCTGAGAGACCGACAAAAGACAACGAGGGAACCCTCCATGAACATCAACAAGCGTGGCGATCACCTGTTCGCGGCCGGATTGTGGAAAGCGATCGGCGACGTCGCGAAATCCGTGCGCACCCAGATCGGCCAGTACAGCGAAGGGCGTGTGCTCGCGAACGCGCTGCAGGAATTCCAGCGCGACCTCGGCGGCAGCGAATTCGACGTGACGATCAACCAGGGGCGGCTCGTCACGGGTGCCGACGCCCATTCGCTCGTGTTCGGGCAGGCCGTTCGCCGTTTCCGGCAGGACATGGAAGCGCTGGTGTTCGCGCTCCAGTACCGGCGCAGCATCGACGAGCGCGACCCGAACCTGCGTACCGACGCGCTGATGCAGGCGAACAGCCAGCTCGCGACCGCGAAGCAGTCGGCGACGATCACCGTCGGCCGGTTCTTCGATGCGGTCGTCGACCGCGACGTGCTCGGGCAGATCCTCGGCGGCGAATCGAATGCGCGCGCCCGCGCGGGCGCACAGGGGCAGATCGAGGCGACGCGGGTCAAGCTGGGGAACGTGCGCTACCGGATCGTCGGGATCATCGCGCAGATGTGACGGCGCCACGCATTGCGGTGGATGCGTGCATCGTCACGGAAAGGAAGGGCAACGAACGATCGCGGCCGGCGCGTGCCGGCCGCGATGCAGGCGTGCCGGCCGCGGCGCCGATGAGGGCCCGCGCCGCCGGCGAACGCCGCTTACTGCGGGCCCATCTTCTTGATCAGCACGTCGAGCTCGGCGGCTTCCGCCTCGGTGAGGTCGACGAGCGGCGCGCGCACCGGGCCCGCGTCATGGCCGACGAGCCTTGCGCCTGCCTTCACGATGCTGACCGCATAACCGGCGCGGCGGTTGCGGATCTTCAGGTACGGCAGGAAGAATGCGTCGATCAGGCGGCCGACCGTCGCGTGGTCGTCCTTCGCGATCGCCTCGTAGAATTCCATCGCCGTCTTCGGGATGAAGTTGAATACGGCCGACGAGTACACCGGCACGCCGAGCGCCTTGTACGCGGCCGCATAGACTTCGGCCGTCGGCAGGCCGCCGAGGTACGCGAAGCGGTCGCCGAGGCGGCGGCGGATCGTGACCATGCTCTCGATCTCGCCGACGCCGTCCTTGAACCCGATCAGGTTCGGGCAACGGTCGGCGAGGCGCTCGAGCATGTCGGCGTTCAGCTTCGAATTCGCGCGGTTGTACACCACGACGCCGATCTTCAGCGCGCGGCACACCTGCTCGACGTGGTCGGCGATCCCTTCCTGGCTCGCTTCGGTCAGGTAATGCGGCATCAGCAGCACGCCGCTCGCGCCGAGGCGCTCGGCTTCCTGCGCATACTCGATCGCGACGCGCGTGGCGCCGCCCGCGCCGGCGAGGATCGGCACCTTGCCCTTGCAGGTTTCCGTCGCGACGCGGATCACGTCCGAATACTCGCGCTGCGTGAGCGAGAAGAATTCGCCGGTGCCGCCCGCCGCGAACAGCGCACTCGCGCCGTACGGCGCCAGCCACTCCAGGCGCTCGGCGTAGGTGGACGGACGGAAGTTGCCGCCGGCGTCGAAATCCGTCAGCGGAAACGACAGCAGGCCGTGGGAGATGATCTGTTTGAGTTCTTGCGGTGAAGTCATGATTGGGTCGTCCGTCTAGCGCGAGTGCTGGGTTCGTCGGGAAACGGCATGCGAGCCGAATTGGCGATGTCGTTGTATGTCATCGTACAACGAGGGAAAAGGTGGCGCAAGCGGTTTGCTGGCCGTTCAAGGTCAGGGTCTTTCCGGATCAGGGTTTACGCAGCATCGCGGGTTGAGGTTGAATGTCGTATGATGACTAACGATATCGCCGATAGCCTTCAGGAATTGCAATGACTGCTTCCCCTCTCTACATCCGCGTGCATCCGGCCGACAACGTCGCGATCGTCGTCAACGACGGCGGCTTGCCCGAAGGCGCGACGTTCGCCGACGGGCTGACGCTGTGCGAAGGCGTGCCGCAGGGGCACAAGGTCGCGCTCGTCGATCTCGCGGCCGGTGATCCGGTCGTCCGCTACAACGTGGTGATCGGCTATGCGCTGACGGACCTGCGGCGCGGCAGCTGGGTCAACGAGCGCACGATGCGCATGCCCGAGCCGCCGGGGCTCGACGACCTGCCGCTCGCGACGCGTGCCGCGCCGCCGCTCGAGCCGCTCGAAGGCTATACGTTCGAGGGTTTCCGCAATGCCGACGGCTCGGTCGGCACGCGCAACATCCTGGCGATCACGACGACCGTGCAGTGCGTGTCGGGCGTCGTCGAGCATGCGGTGAAGCGGATCAAGGACGAACTGCTGCCGCGCTACCCGAACGTCGACGACGTGGTCGGGCTCGAACACACGTACGGCTGCGGCGTCGCGATCGACGCCCCCGACGCCGACATCCCGATCCGCACGCTGCGCAACATCAGCCTGAATCCGAATTTCGGCGGCGAAGTGATGACCGTGAGCCTCGGCTGCGAGAAGCTGCAGCCCGAGCGCCTGCTGCCGCCCGGCGCGATTCCGGTGACCGCCGACGGCACGGCCGGCAACGGCGGCGTCGTATGCCTGCAGGACGCCGCGCACGTCGGCTTCAACTCGATGATCGACTCGATCATGAAGATGGCCGAAGCGCATCTCGAGCGGTTGAACCGCCGCCGCCGCGAGACGTGCCCGGCGTCGGATCTCGTCGTCGGCGTGCAGTGCGGCGGCAGCGACGCGTTCTCGGGGCTCACCGCGAACCCGGCCGTGGGCTTCGCGGCCGACCTGCTGGTGCGCGCCGGCGCGACGATCATGTTCTCGGAAGTGACCGAAGTCCGCGACGGCGTCGCGCAGCTCACGTCGCGCGCGGCGAACGAAGCGGTGGCGCGCGAGATCATCCGCGAGATGGACTGGTACGACCGCTACCTGCAGCGCGGCCGCGTCGACCGCAGCGCGAACACGACGCCCGGCAACAAGAAGGGCGGCCTGTCGAACATCGTCGAGAAGGCGATGGGGTCGATCGTGAAGTCGGGCAGCGCGCCGATCGCCGGCGTCGTGCGTCCCGGCGATCGCGCGCGGCAGAAGGGGCTGCTGTACGCGGCGACGCCCGCGAGCGATTTCATCTGCGGCACGCTGCAGCTCGCGGCCGGGATGAACCTGCACATCTTCACGACCGGCCGCGGCACGCCGTACGGCCTCGCGCAGGTGCCGGTGATCAAAGTCGCGACGCGCAGCGATCTCGCGCGCCGCTGGCACGACCTGATGGATCTCGACGCGGGGCAGATCGCGACCGGCGCGGCGACGATCGAGGACACCGGCTGGGCGTTGTTCCGGCTGATGCTCGACGTCGCGAGCGGCAAGCGCCGCACGTGGGCCGAGCAGTGGAAGCTCGCGAATGCGCTGACGCTGTTCAATCCGGCGCCGGTGACCTGATGCGCGCGAACGCGGCGGCACGCCGGTGCGGGCGCCTTCGGGCGCCCGTTTTCGTTGGGGGCCGCGCGGGCACGCCGGTCGCGGCCGGCGCGATTTCCTTACCTCCCGCGTAATCGACCGCCCGCGCGAGCCCGGCGACGATGGCGGCACGCGGACACGAAACGTTCGCGACATCGTCCCTTCATCGACACCAGGAGTCTTGCCATGAACACCGCCCGATCCGCTGCGTCCGTTCACACCGGCCTGATCGACCGCTACATCGACGCATGGAACGAACCCGACGTCGCACGCCGCCGCGCGCTGATCGATGCGACCTACGCGAGCGACGCGGCGTATCGCGATCCGCTGATGAGCGGCGACGGCCACGCGGGCATCGACACGATGATCGCGGCGGTGCAGGAACGCTTTCCCGCCTGCCGCTTCCGCCGCACGACCGACGTCGACGGCTTCGGCCGGCACCTGCGGTTCTCGTGGGCGCTCGTGTCGCCCGACGGCGCGGCGATCGTGAAGGGTTCGGACTTCGGCACCGTCGACGCGTCGGGCCGCCTCGCATCGGTCACGGGTTTCATCGACGAAATGCCGGCCGCGGCGTCGTAATGCGGGCGATGCATGCGCAGCGGCCGCCGGGATCGGGTAACGTTACGCGGTTCCTTCCCGATCCCGGAGACTAGCCGACATGCTGAAGAATCTCGACCCGCTGCTGCACGCCGACATCCTGCACACGCTGCGCGCGATGGGCCATGGTGACGAAATCGCGATCTGCGATGCGAATTTCCCGGCGGAATCCGTCGCGGAGCACACCGTGGTCGGCCGCGCGCTGCGGATCGACGGCGCCGATTCGGCGCGCGTCGTGCGCGCGGTGCTGTCGGTGCTGCCGCTCGATACGTTCGTCGACACGCCCGCGTGGCGCATGGAAGTCGTCGGCGACGCGGCCGCGGTGCCGCCCGTGCAGCGCGAAGTGCAGGCCGAGATCGACCGCGCGGAAGGGCGCGCGGTGCCGCTGACCGGCGTCGAGCGTTTCGCGTTCTACGAGCGCGCGCAGCAGACGTACGCGGTGATCGTCACCGGCGAGCTGCGCGGCTACGGCTGCTTCATCTTCAAGAAAGGCGTGCTGTTGAGCGACGCCGGCTAAACGCGTTTTTCGATGCGCCGGGCTGCCGGTGCCGCGGCCGCAGTGTAAAGATTTGCTACAACCTTTTTCTTGGACACCGCGGAAAGACCCTCTATGCTGGCCCATTTGCCGCGCGCCCCGCAGGGCCGCGCGGCGCTCCCGAGCCGCATGGGCGCGCCCGTGCGGACGGCCGAATTGCATACGAGGAGAAAGGCATGACGCGTTCCGTCGATTCCGGCGTCATTTTTTTCGCACGCCTGGCGCTGGCGGCGTTGTTTTTGTGGGGCGGCATCATGAAGCTGCTCGGCTACGGTGATTTCATCGCGTATCTGCATGCGATGAACGTGCCCTATCAACAGGTCGTCGCGCCGATCGTCGTCGCGATCGAGGGGCTCGGCGGCCTGCTGCTGATCGTCGGCTACAAGGTGCGGCCGCTCGCGCTGCTGATGGCGGTCTACACGATCGCGACCGCGATGGTCGGGCATAATTTCTGGGACGCGACGAATGCCGCCGTCCAGCACGACATGGTGATCCACTTCTGGAAGAACGTCGCGATCGCCGGCGGTTTCCTGCTGCTGTTCGTCACCGGCGCCGGTGGCGCGAGCATCGACGCGCTGCGCCGCCCGAGTTCGTCGTACGGCGTGCTGCGTTGAACTGAATCGATCCGCGGCGTCGCGCCGCACCAAGTCCGCACCAAGTCAAAAGGGCCGAATCCCGCACGTCGCGGGATTCGGCCCTTTCCGCATGAAACCGGCGCTTGCGCGCCGACGTTCAGCGCGCGTCCTTCACGTCCTTCGCATCCTTCGAGAACTGCACGGCGATCGCGCCGAGCACGCAGATCGCCGCGACGTACACGACCGGCGCGAGCGGGTTCGACTTCATCATCAGCGACACGATCACCGGCGTGAGGCCGCCGAAGATCGCGTACGCGACGTTGTACGAGAACGAGATACCCGAGAAGCGTACGACGGCCGGGAAGCTCTTGACCATCACGAACGGCACCGCGCCGATCGTGCCGACCATGAAGCCCGCGATGCCGTAGTAGAGCGGCAGCGTCGACGTGTCGGCCGCGACCTGCGCGAACAGCAGGTAGTAGCACGCGGCCAGCCCGATGCCGCCGATCGCGAGCACGCGCTTCGCGCCGATCCAGCCCGCGAGCGACCCCGCGGTGATGCAGCCGGCCGTCAGGCACAGCGTCGCGACGCTGTTCGCGAACAGCGTCGTCGCGGGCGTCAGGTGGAACTGCTTCTGCAGCAGCGCGGGCGTCATCAGGATCACGACGACGATCGCGGCCGACAGCATCCACGTGAGCAGCATCGACACGATCACCGCGCGGCCGTGGTCGCGCAGCACGGCCTTCAGCGGAATCTCGGCCGCGAGCGCCTTTTTCGCCTTCATTTCGGCGAACACCGGCGTTTCGTGCAGCCAGCGGCGCAGGTACACGGAGAACAGCCCGAACACGCCGCCCAGCAGGAACGGAATGCGCCACGCGAACGCGGCGACTTCCGCCGTCGAGTAGCGGGTGTTGATGCCGGCCGCGACCAGCGAGCCGAGCAGGATGCCGGCCGTGAGGCCCGCGGTCAGCGTGCCGCACGCATAGCCGATGTGGCGCGACGGCACGTGCTCGGACACGAACACCCACGCGCCCGGCACTTCGCCGCCGACCGCCGCGCCCTGCAGCACGCGGAACAGCAGCAGCAACACCGGCGCGAGGATGCCGATCGTGTCGTAGGTCGGCAGCAGGCCCATCAGCAGCGTCGGCACCGACATCATCAGCACGCTCAGCGTGAACATCCGCTTGCGGCCGAACAGGTCGCCGAAGTGCGCCATGATCACGCCGCCGAGCGGGCGCGCGAGATAGCCGGCCGCGAAGATGCCGAACGTCTGCAACTGGCGCAGCCAGTCGGGAATGTCGTGCGGGAAGAAGAGCTGTCCTATCGCCGGTGCGAAGAACACGAAGATGATGAAGTCGTAGAACTCGAGGGCGCCGCCGAGTGCGGCAAGGCCAAGGGTCTTGTAGTCGCTGCGCGTGAGCGCGCGTTCGGCGGCGCGAGGCACGCCGCTCAATTCGGAAGCTTGCATGGTCAGGACGGTCGGTTTTCGAATGTTGTTGTCGGTGCTGCGTCTCCAGGGCCCGCTATCGGCATGGACTGACAAGGCGCGGCTGGCGTCGTCGAAGCGTGCCGCGTGCCGGGTAAGGCACGAAACACGCACCGCCGCACCGGGATGGGGCACGGCGGAGACGAGGCGTCAAAGCGGGTGGGGGGATTCTACAGGAGCGCGAAATGCCTGCACGCGGGCGCGCGTCGAGGGCGGCTTCGGGCCGTGCGGCCGAAGCGTGCGCGGCGCGCGCGGCGGGTGAGCCGCCGCGCCGCGCGGAAGGGAGCGTGCGTGTCGGCCGCTTCAGTTGCCGGCGATCGTATCGACCGGCTTGAACGTGCCGTGCTCGACCTTGTAGATCGTGACCGGCGCGTCCTTCAGGTCGCCCTTCGCGTCGTACGCGATGCTCGGGGCCGACACGCCCTTGACCGACACCTTGCCGAGATACGGCGTGTACACCTTCGGATCGGTCGAGTTCGCGTCCTTCATCGCGGTGAGCAGCGCGATCGTGCCGTCGTACGAGTAGGGCGAGTAGGTGATCACGTCTTCGTTGAAGCGCGCCTTGTAGCGTGCCGCGTAGCCCGAGAAGCCCGGCATCTTTTCCTTCGGCAGCCCGCCCATGTAGACGATCGCGCCTTCTGCCGCGTCGCCGCCGACCTTCAGGAACGTCGGCGAGCGCGACATCTCGCCCGTCACGAAGGCCGACTTCATCCCGAGCTGACGCATCTTGCGGATCATCGGCGACGATTGCGCGTCGCCGCCGCCGTAGAAGATCGCGTCGGGATTCATCCCCTTCAGGTTGGTCAGGATCGCGGAGAAATCGAGCGCCTTGTCGTTCGTGAAGTCGCGCTTGACGATCGTGCCGCCCGCCGCTTCCACGGCCTTCGCGAATTCGTCGGCGATGCCCTGGCCGTAGGCCGTGCGGTCGTCGATGATCGCGATGCGCTTGAAGCGCAGCGTCTTCACCGCGTAGGTGCCGACGATGCGGCCGGCCTGCGCGTCGCTCGTCAGCAGCCGGTAGGTCGTCTTGTAGCCGCGCGCCGTGTATTGCGGCGACGTCGCCATCGAGATCTGCGGCAGGCCCGCGCGATCGTACAGGTCGGAGGCCGGAATGCTGGTGCCCGAGTTGAAGTGGCCGATGATCCCGCGGACGTTGTCGTCGATCAGCCGCTGCGCGACGGTCGTGCCGGTGCGCGGGTCAGCCTGGTCGTCCTGCGAGTCGAGCTGGAACGTGACGGGCTTGCCGCCGATCGTCGGATGCGTCGCGTTGAAATCGGCGATCGCAAGCTGCACGCCTTTCTGCATGTCCGTGCCGTAATTCGACTGCGGGCCGGTCAGCGGTGCGGCGAAACCGATCTTGACGACGTCGGCGGCGCCGGCGTGCGCGCCCGACAGTGCGCAGGCGGCGGCCAGCGCGACGTGCGATACCTTCAGCTTCACTTTCACTTCCCCTTGATGGCGTGGTTGGGCCGCCGCCGGCATGCGTGCCGGCGCCGGTAAACCGGGCGAGACGGTTCGGTCGGCAGGCCGATGCGAGGGCCGTGCAGGCCTGCCGCGGGCTGCCCGTGCTGTGCCGGAATCGGCGTGCGCGACGGTGGATGCGGCGGGCCGTGCGTGCCGATTGCCGCAGCGGCGGGATGTCGTCTCGTGACCGTGAAGCAAGTCTAGATAGCGAAAATGCGGGCGTCTTGCGCGTTCGATGCGTGACCGGCGACGATATCGGCATATCGTCGATAACCCTGATATATGCTGAAATCGTCATGGTGAATGCGCAAACGCGCCAAGACGCGGGCCGTCCGCATTTTTAGGATGGCGGTTCCGGATGTGCGTTGCCGCGGGTGTCGTAAGGCATGCCGGCGGCACGGGAATCGTGATCGCAGCCGGTCGTGCACACCTGCCACAGTGGTTGCGTGCGCAACTTGTATCGCTGGCCGATAGCGCTCGACCGCGATGCGGCCGCCCGCCGCCAACCAGCCTGCCCCGCGCTCGGCGCGACGCGATCGAAGGGGCGCTTCTATAATCGACGCCATCTGCCACTCGCTTCGCGGTTGCCGGGATGACGACCTTGCTTGCCGTACCGCCCATGAGCCCGTCCGAAACGCTGCGCTACCAGCCCGACAACGCCGATCTCGGCGCGATGCTCGCGCACTTCCGCCTGCTCGAACCGGTGTTCGATGCGTTGCCGGACGTCGCGTTCTTCGTGAAGGACGCGAGCGGCCGTTACGCGATCGTCAATCGCACGCTGGCGATGCGCTGCGGCTACAAGGACAAGCGCGACCTGCTCGGCAAGACCGCCGACGAGGTGTTTCCGCGCCGCTTCGGCCGCAGCTATTTCGAGCAGGACATGGCGACGATCAACGCCGGCCAGCAACTGATGGACCAGCTCGAGCTGCACCTGTATCCGGGCCGCCAGCCGGGCTGGTGCCTGACCTGCAAGGAACCGCTGCGCGACGCCGCGGGCAGGGTGGTCGGCCTCGCGGGCATCTCGCGCGACCTGAAGGCGCACGAGGGATCGCACCCGGCGTACAGCCGGCTCGCCGACGTGGTCCAGCACATCCAGGATCACTACGTGCAGCCGCTGAACCTGAAGCAGCTCGCGCAGATGGCCGGGATGTCGGTCGCGCAGCTCGAACGCTACTTCCACAAGGTGTTTCACCTGACGCCGCGCCAAGTGCTGCTGAAGACGCGGCTCGATGCGGCCACCGCGCTGCTCGTCACGCACGACAAGGTCACCGACGTCGCCGCGCTATGCGGCTATACGGATCACAGCGCGTTCACGCGCCAGTTCAAGGCGACGGTCGGCGTCACGCCGACGGAATACCGGTTGATGCTGCAGGCGCGGGCGGGGTGACGCGATTCGCCGGCCGGGCCGGCGCCTCGCAGGGGTCGGGGGGGGGGGGGCGGGGGAATGCGGGGGAAACGGAGAAACGGGGAAGCCGTGAGAACGGCCGCTCAGCGGTAGCCGAGCCCTTTCAGGACGGCCGTGCCGTCTTCGGTCAGCCGGAAGCTCGGGGCCGTATCGGGGTCGAGCTTGACCATCTCGACGAGGCCGGCTTCCTGCAGCGCAGGCAGTTCGGGTTTCGCGTTCGCGCCGATCGGTGCATGCAGCAGCACGAGCAGCGTCGCGATTTCATGATGACTGAGCAGGCGGCGCAGCATCGTCTTCTTTGCAGGGGGCGCGGCCGGGCGGCCCGCGGGTGCTTCTACGGCGCTCATCGCTTTCCTCCTTTTCGAGATAACCATCGGGTACTGGTTGCGGATGGTGCCGTCGAAGACTTAAGCGATTCTTAAAACCGGGGCGGCCGGCGGAATGCTGCACTGCGGTACGCGTTACGGGATGTAACGCCAAGCGCGGCGCGGGCTCCGGCCCGATCGCGGTGAGCCGCGCGGGCGGGCTCGCGGTTGTCTGATTCACCACGATGGTGCGTGCCGGATGCCGTCCGTTGCATCCCCTGCGGACGACATCCGCGGTCCGGCCGCGAGGCCCGATTCGCTTCCTTCCCTTATTTCCTGCGCTGGGCCTGCGCGGCGAGCCGCACGGCCGCGTTCGTCGCGCCGTAGCCGTCGTACCCGCCGCGCCGCTCGACGATTTCGAGCGAGAAGCGGTTGTCGACCAGTTCCGTATACGCGTGCAGGAATTCGCCGCCGTGCTCGTCGCGGTCGTACAGCAGGTGGTGCGCGCTCAGCGTGTCGATCAGTTCGTCCGGCAGCGCGTAGCGTGCGGCGAGATCGTCGTAGTAATTGGGCGGGATGCGCAGGAACGGCACGCCGTCGGCCGCGAACGCGGCGACCGTCTTCACGATGTCGTCGGTGCGGAACGCGACGTGGTTCAGCCCCGTGCCGTGGTAGCGGTCGAGCGATTCGGCGACGGCCGTATGACGGTCGACCGACGCGTTCAGCGCGATCCGCACCGAGCCGTCGGCGCTGCGCACCGCGCGGCTGCGCATCAGTCCGTACGGGTCGGGGACGAGCCAGCTGCGCTCGGCCTCGAAGCCGAACGCCGTCTTGAAGAACAGGATCCACGTGTCGAGCGCGTCGGCCGGCAGCGCGAGGCACACGTGGTCGATCCCCGTCAGCGGGCCGACTTCGCTCGGGCCGTCGATGTCGGTCAGCACGAAGTCCGATTCGTACAGCGTCGGCGCGTTCGGTGCTTCGTCGACGAAATACTCGAGGCTGCCGTCGGGCGCCTGCACGCTCGGCAGCACGCGTTCGTTCGGCCCGACGCGGCCCGAGAACGGCGCGTAACCGAAGCCGGCCGCGCGTTCGAACGCCACTTTCGCGTCGTCGACGCGGAACGCCGACGCGCACAGCGACAGCCCGTGCTGCTGGAAGAACGCATCGGCGAAGGAGTCGCGCTCGGCGTTCAGCACGATCGACGCGGCGCCGTGCTGGAACAGCGTCACGTCCTTCGAGCGATGCCGGCCGGCGAGCCGGAAGCGCATCCGGCCGAGCCATTCGCCGACGATCGCCGCCGCCGGTGCGTCGACCGCGAATTCGATGAACTGGAACCCGACGTGCGCGGGCGGCGCCGGCGGCGCGAACAGCGGCTGGCCGGCGGCCGGCGCGCGGCCGTCCTGCGCGAGCCGCGTGCGCGTCAGTTCTTCCAGATAGAGCAGCGAGCGATGGCCGTCGGCGGCGGTGATCGCGGTCGGCGCCGCGCGGAAGCCGTCGTTGAAGATCTCGAGCGACAGCGGCCCCGTATAACCCGACTCGATCACCCGCGCGGTGAAGCGCGCGAGGTCGAAGTCGCCCTGGCCGGGGAACGAGCGGAAGTGGCGGCTCCATTCGAGCACGTCCATCGCGAGCTTCGGTGCGTCGGCGATCTGCACGAACGCGATCCGGTCGCCCGGGATGTCGGCGATCCCGTCCGGCGAATCGTCGAGCGACAGCGTGTGAAAGCTGTCGAGCGCGAGGCCGAGGTGCGGGCTGTTCACCGCATTCACGAGTTTCCACGCATGGCCATAGCGCTTCACGACGCGGCCCCACGCGAGCGCTTCGTACGCGGCGACCACGCCGGCCTGCCGCGCGGCCTCGGCGAGCGCGCCGAGCTGGTCGACGAGCAGCCCGTCGTCCGCGATCGTGTCGGCCGACACGCTGCTGCAGACGAGGATCCGGTCGGTGCCGAGCGCATGCATCACGTCGAACTTGCGCTTGATCCGGTCGAGGTTGCGCGCGAGCTGGGCCGCGCTGACGCCCTCGAAGTCGCGAAACGGCTGGAACAGCACGATATCGAGACCGAGATCGGCGGCCATGCGCCGGACGTCGGCCGGCGATCCGTCGAAGTAGACGAGGTCGTTTTCGAAGATTTCGACGCCGTCGAAACCCGCGGCCTGGATGGCGGCGAGTTTCTCGGCGAGCGTGCCGGACAGTGACACGGTGGCGATCGAGCGCTGCATGGCGATTCCTGCGGATGAACGGGGCATGGCGCCGGCCGAACCGGCCCTGAATGAACCAGTCGTTGAGTTCCCGATGGGCGCCATATCCCGAATTTACTGGGCTAGTGGTCCGTATTGTACAAACTAACTAGGTGGTACAAATTAGCGAAAACCCGAAAAGACAGCGCGCTTTCACGGGCGCACACTAGCGCCAAATTCCGATGTCTTCGGGGCGGTGCCGGTCGTGGTCCGTCCCTGTTTCAGGAGCAGAAATCACATGAGCAAGCCCAAGGTATTGGTGCTGAACGGCCCGAACCTGAACCTGCTGGGGACGCGCGAGCCCCATATCTACGGCGCGGAAACGCTCGCCGACGTCGAGCAGCGCTGCCGTGCGGCAGCCGAGGCGCTCGGGCTGGAGATCGAGTTCCGCCAGTCGAACGCCGAGCATCAGCTGATCGACTGGCTGCATGCCGCGCGGGTCGACACGGACGGCATCGTGATCAACCCGGCGGCCTATACGCACACGTCGGTCGCGCTGGCCGACGCGCTTTCCGCGATCGCGAAACCGGTGATCGAAGTGCATATCTCGAACGTGCATCGCCGCGAGGCGTTCCGCCACCATTCGTATGTGTCGGCCATCGCCGAAGCCGTGATCTGCGGCTGCGGCACCGAAGGCTACGTGTTCGCGCTGCAGCGCTTCGCGACGCTGTTCGCGCAGGGAGCCGCACGATGAGCCGCCCGTCGTTTCTGATCGGCCTGATCGGCCAGGGCATCGGCGGGTCGCTGTCGCCCGCGATGCATGAGGAAGAAGGCTTCCGGCAGGGCTTCGGCTACGTCTACCGGCGCATCGATCTCGACGTGCTCGGCGTGACCGCCGACGCGCTGCCGGAACTGCTCGATGCCGCGCAGCGGATGGGCTACAACGGACTGAACATCACGCACCCGTGCAAGCAGCGCGTGATCGAACACCTCGACGCGCTGTCGGACGACGCGCGCGCGCTCGGCGCGGTGAATACCGTGCTGTTCAAGGACGGCAAGCGGATCGGCCACAACACCGACTGGTCGGGCTTCGCGAAATCGTTCCGCCGCGGGCTGCCCGGCGCGAAGCTCGATCGCGTCGTCCAGCTCGGCGCGGGCGGTGCCGGTGCGGCCGTGGCGCACGCGGCGCTGCAGATGGGCGCGGCCGAACTGACGATTTTCGATGTCGACGGCACGCGCGCCGCCGCGCTCGCGGGCGAACTGCAGCAGCGCTTTCCCGCCGTGCGCGTCGTGGCGGGCGGCGCGCCGTCCGGCGACTAACTCGCGGCCGCGATGCGCGCCGCGACGGGCCTGATCCACGCCACGCCGACCGGCATGGCCAAGCATCCGGGCTTGCCGCTGCCGGCCGAGCTGCTCCACGCGGGCATGTGGGTGGCCGACATCGTGTACTTCCCGCTCGAAACCGAACTGATCCACGCCGCGCGTGCAGCTGGCTGCGCCACGCTGCCCGGCGGCGGAATGGCCGTCTACCAGGCCGTCGACGCGTTCGAGATCTTTACCGGACGCACGCCCGACGCCGAGCGAATGTTCGATCACTTTCAGTCGCTCGTCGCGCGCTGACCCCTCACAAAACGAGAAACCAGGAGACAACCATGCAGCACACCACTCACACGAGTGCCGCGCCGGCGCAGGCGGCCGGCACGGTCCGGCGTACGTCCGCGCGCTACAAGATCCTCGCGTTGCTCGCGATCGGCACGATGATCAACTATCTCGACCGTACCGTGCTGGGGGTGGCTGCGCCGCAGCTCACCAAGGAGCTCGGCATCAATGCGGCCGTGATGGGCATCATGTTCTCCGCGTTCTCGTGGACCTATGTCGCGATGCAGGTTCCCGGCGGCCTGTTCCTCGACCGCTTCGGCAGCAAGATCACCTATTACTGGTCGATGACGCTGTGGTCGCTGTGCACGCTCCTGCAGGGCTTCGTGCCGGGCGTCGCGACGCTGCTCGCCTGCCGGCTCGGTCTCGGCGTGACGGAAGCGCCGTGCTTCCCGACCAACAGCCGCGTCGTCGCGACGTGGTTCCCGCAGAACGAGCGCGCGATGGCGACGGGCACCTATACCGTCGGCGAGTACATCGGCCTCGCGTTCTTCAGCCCCGTGCTGTTCGCGCTGATGGGCGCGTTCGGCTGGCGCTCGCTGTTCTGGGTCGTCGGCGCGGTCGGCATTGCCTTCGGCCTCGTCTGGTGGAAGTTCTATCACGAGCCGCGCAACCATCCGGGCGCGAATGCGGCGGAACTGGCCTATATCGAGGCCGGCGGCGGCCTCGTGCACGGTACGCGCAAGGCCGGCGACAAGGACGGCAAGGCCGCGCAGACGAAGTTCAGCTGGTCGATGGCCGGCAAGTTGCTGAAGAAGCGCCAGCTCGCGGGCATCTGCCTCGGCCAGTTCGCCGGCAACTCGACGCTCGTGTTCTTCCTGACCTGGTTCCCGACCTACCTCGCCACCGAGCGTCACATGGGCTGGCTGAAGATCGGCTTCTTCGCGGTGATGCCGTTCATCGCCGCATCGGTCGGCGTGATGTTCGGCGGGATCTTCTCCGACTGGCTGCTGCGCCGCGGCAAGTCCGCGAACCTCGCGCGCAAGCTGCCGATCATCGCGGGCCTGCTGCTCGCGTCGACGATCATTCTCGCGAACTACGTGAAGAGCAACGAGGCCGTGATCGCGATCATGTCGGTCGCTTTCTTCGCGCAGGGGATGGCCGCGCTCGGCTGGACGCTCGTGTCGGACATCGCGCCGGACGGCCTGCTCGGCGTGACGGGCGGCATCTTCAACTTCGCGGCGAACCTCGCGGGCATCATCACGCCGCTGGTCGTCGGCTTCATCGTCGCGACGACCGGCTCGTTCGTCGGCGCGCTCGTGTTCATCGGCGTGATCGCGCTGGTCGGTGCGCTGTCGTACATCTTCGTCGTCGGCGACATCAAGCGGATCGAGCTGTAAGTACCGGCTCCACGCACATCCGGTGCGTTAGCCCGGCGGCCCACCGGCCGCCGGGCTTTTTTGCGTGCGGCGCCGGCGGGCGTGCCGGCGGGCGTGCCGGCGGGCGTGC